>CAZDTI010000074.1:0-25761 GCA_964508085.1 uncultured Saprospiraceae bacterium
AAGCGGAGGCACCCGCCCGTACGCCGGCTTGCAGGCGGGCTGGTAGCGGGCTACGTTGAGCATTTTTTGTAAAGAGTAACACCAATTATTTCCTGCCAAACCGGACAGTTACTTATTTCGCGTCCCTTAGCTTAAGACCATTTAAAAACGCAGCGAGTCGAAGAAGACTAAGCCCCAGGCATTAAATTTATAAGCTTACTAGCTCGAGTAACATGAGTTGTATCTCTGGATTTATTATCGACTATTTTTTTTAAATGAAATTTCACCATATCCGGATCACTTTCTAGCATCATTAAAGTCAAGGCCATCGACATATATTTATGATTATAAACGGGTGAAATTTGATCACTCACTTTATTAAAATAAAGTTTAGCCTTTTCTTCGTTGCGGTTTAATCTTTCGTATTCTCCTAATAAATAATAAGCAATATCTTTTTTTGTATTAATTTCATCAGTGCTGTTTTCTTTGCTCATTAAAAACTTATTGAATTCATCGACCATCGAAGGTTCGCTAAACTGGAGTGTTTGATTGTTGATATTTGTATTCAGGTTTTTGTTGTAGCTTACCAAGTCAGCGTTAAATCGATCGACATTAAGGGAGAATTTTTGATCTAGGGTTAATGGACTACCTTCGTTAGAAGGGCTGTACCCCTTTATTACTAATTGCTTGGTAAACTCTAAGGTTTCATTTAGTGTATTGATTTCTAAAGCCATTTTTGATAGTTCTAATTCTGTTTTAGAATTTTGATATAAATAGAACACGGACACCAAAAAAAGAATGGCTGCTGCATATCCAAACACAGGTTTTTTATAGAAAGGAATGGATTTGACTATTGTAGCTTTTCTGTTAGGAGAAGTAGGCTCCTCCGGTTTTACAGTTTCTTCATTCGTCACCAACGGAGGCTCTGCTTCAACAAATTCCTCTTCAAAAAATCCTTTTTTCTCTAATTCTTTTTCCACCTTTTTAATACTCGCCATAGGATTTTCAAAATGGTATAATTTGGCGGTTAATTGAAACTCCTTGAATGCTTTCTTTAATTCAGGATCTGCAGCTAGTCTTTGCTTAAAAGCTTTAACTTCAGCAGCATTCATCTTTTCGAAATAATAATTCTCAAATAATTCGTTATTACTCTGGTTCATTTTATTAAATTTAAAAGTTGTTCCTTTAATTATTTTTTATTCAGTCCTAAAGCCTCTAGCAAAGATAATTTGTAGTAATTCATAATTTCTGGTACTTGTTCAACATCTACAACCTCAAATACCGTAGCAACCTGGGCATCAGTAGGTTCCCATATCCAATCCCATAGAATTAATACATTAAATTCAGGCGTCTTTTTAAATAGCTCTTTAAAAACCTTATTAGCGTGTTCGTTTTGCTTGGTAAGGATAAGTTCTTTCATAAAGGCATCATCCTTCTCACTTATCTCTTTTGTACTGCGTTCAAAGTGTGGTAGGCGAGGAGTTCTTTTCTTTTTTTCGCCATTTACAATGGCTTTTAGCGTTTCCATATTTACATTCCTTCGAATCGCAGGATAATCTAAATTTGTTACTCCACAAATTTCTGCAATCTCTTTGTTCGTAATTTTCTGTTGCCATTCTTCAGGAACCAATCTATAAAAAAGGGCCATGAAAACTTGATCTTTTCGGCTGAGTTGGTAGAGAATCGGGCTCCAATTATCCATACGCTCATCTCTATCAGGAGGAAGTTCAGTAAATGGAGAGCGTGGTTTCGGATTAGCTATATCTGCACTATGGTCGAATAATTCGACTTCGGTATTTAGTTTCCTTTGAGCATCTATGATTCTTCTTTCTGTAATTCTATGTAAAAGCCCTTTCAAAGAATTGTTCAAGTCCATTTTTATTGGGTCACTAGACGTTTCGATGGATTTATTAATTTTATCAATTGTTTTTTTGATAAACTTATCATCATCGTAGTTTTTATAATTAATTAGAATACTCTCTGAGGGATTTTCAAAGAAACGACCTAAGTCATTTTTTGTGATGCTGCCTTTTTGAAAAAGTATCATAAGTGCCTGGATGATGTTTTTCCGGTATACTTCAAAAATAGCATTGTTAAAATTAGTTTTAATATCGTGTTTTAATATTTGAACACTACTATTTACTCCCCAATACTCTTTATAATTAGAAATTAAAGTTTGGTTAGTCGTTTTAAAAACCAGTCTAAAGGCTTCTTTAGCAAATGCTTCCTGTTGGCGTTTTATCTCTTTTCGCTTCTTCTGGTTTTCACTAAGAGTAGCGAATTCATCGTCAAAATAACCGACATACATATTTAAAAGCGCATCTGCTTGCTCTTTTAAAATGGCATTTATTTCAGTATTGTTATATTGTTTCTTCATGCTGTGCTTTTCATTTTTTACTAGGGTTATTTGCAATACTTCGTCGTTTATCATTGGAAATCAGGTAGGTTCTATTCTACAATCTCCACAAAGAATTTTTCAATATTTACTTGGTCCGGGATAATAGGAGATACCGCTACTTTTTTTAGGGAGTTGTTAGTTCCGCGACCCACCCAACTTTCCTGAACTAATTCTTCGAACTCATTCCCGGACTCAGAAGAAAAGGATCCTTTCGTCCGGACAATTTTTCTCAAATCAATTGGTATTTCTGTGGCAATTATCGAATACTGTTCGATGCCTAAAGGCCTTCCCATTTGCCAATGGTGCTTTTCTAAAATGACCCGATCGCCTTTCTTTATTTCATAATGTTCCGGAGACAATAATTGACCGTCTACTTTATATGGAAAAGGTATAATAGTCGAAAATTGTCCATTAGGAGAGATCTCCAAAGCTGACAAGTAAGCATCCTTCTCACCAGTATTGGTTATCTCCAATTGGTAATAAGTATTTTCAGGCACCATCAATAATCCCTGCTGATTGTATGTCCACATTGATTCAGGAATGGGAGTGCTTTTTTTGATTCTTTCGTTTTGATCTAATTCAGCTGTTACCAAAATCAAACGCCCTGTCAATCGGCAAGAATTGCTCTTAAGATTTAATGCTGCCAAAAAACGACTTTGTCCATAGGGAAGAATGACGCTGTCCACAATCTTTTGCATCAACTCAGAATCAGGAATTGCCAACGTATTAAACTCAGCAATTATCCTGTCATCTGCCAAGGCCTTAACCGTTCTATTGGCTTGACGAAGAATTAAATCCGCTTTTTCAGTGACAACTGCTATGGCTTTTATCTCAGATATGCATTCCAGCAATTGTCGTTCTAATTGTGGTTCTTGAAAATCTATCGCAACTCGAACATCTAGATTGCCAAACCCTTGTTTACTTACATAGGCTCTTTGTATATCTTTTCTTGATTTACCTGATTTTAACTGAAACTGTACAATGGCGGATACTTCCTTTGATTTAATTACTTTTCCCCAAGCAATGAGCTGACCACTAGTGTCTTGTACTGAAGGATAAAAAACGATCTCTGTACTGTCTTGGACATTAAAAATTTTTCCAGCATTCAACTCTAAAGTACGACCAGGTGGTCGACTAATATTGGAAACGGAAAAGAAACGATGTACAGGATTCAATTTGTCCTGCCCGACCACTAATCCAATTGGCCCTTCTATAGTTGGCGATTGGTAATGGGTTAATGCATACATCTCCTCGCTAATATGCTCAAATAGCAATTGATAGCTTGCTGTCTCCTCCAGCGCTGGGAAAACGACGCTGAAAGCATAACTTAATGGACCGTAATACATACTATCAATAGCACATTCTGCATTTGTCTCGTCAGGGCGGGTAGCAGAAATTAGAATATAGTCTGAAATGTCGTTGGAATTGTTGTTTTCATAAAAGCCAGTATTTTCTTTTTCCTCCTTTTGATCCTCAGCGGTTTCTTTTGACTCTGGAAAAATAAAAGCCCGGTCTGTTCCCCGAATAGGCTCTTCCAAAATATCATCTGGTCCTCTGGTAGCAGTTCCTGAATGACAGGCATCTAATAGAAATAATAGTTGACCTTTTTTACCAAGCTTTTTTCTTATGGGCAGAAACAAACCCTCCATCTCATCATCTATTAAATGTCCTTCTCCCTGATATTCTCCTTTAGGCATTGATCGAGGACCATCGTAAAGAACAAGAGCTTCGTCGTATTGGTCATTTTCATCAAGGTCAGGTTCACGGTCAGAGACTTGTTGGCCATGGCCAGAAAAATGAAAGACAAAGAATCCTCCCTTAGCTAATTTCTGTTCTAAATGTTTTAGTTCAGCTTTAATATTAGCCTTTGTTGCTTGTGGTCCTTTTAGTACGGATATGTTTTCAGCTTTAAATCCTCTGGATTTAAGCGCAGAAACCATGATAGATACATCGTTTTCTCCGTTTATTTTATTCCACCCTGACTCTAGCGGATAAGTACTCAGCGCTACAATAAGAGCTACCTTGTCACTAGTTACAGCGTTTTGTGACCACTCATTTCCCCTAAGGAAATAAGAAAGAGACAGGAATAAAAGGAAGTAAAAGCTTGACTTCATTGGATTTAATATTAGCTGTTTTGGTATTCTATCGAATGAAGTAAGAGAACCTTATTCATTTTTTCAAAAAAAAATATTTTTTTCTAGAAGTGATTAATGAAGCAGCTTTTCTACCCTCATTTTTCCAGAAAACGGCTACTTACAATACCTATAATACCTCCCAGAATTGTTTCAATAAACATAATTCGAAAGGTCATCTCTTCAAAGGAAATGTTAGTTTTTGCTTTCCCTTCAAGCTGTAGAACAATTAGAATGAGGTATAGAACTAAGGTCGCAAGGCAGATCATCATCGTAAACCAAGAGAAAACCTGAGTAGAATCTACTTTCTTTTGACTGGATAAGCTATTCTTGATTGCCATTGTAAAGTAGCCTGCTAAAACAGGAAATAACAACATCGCTGTTGCATTGAACTCTGCGAAATTAAAACCTCCGGTATTGTAATTTCTGTAAAGTCGAAAAATAATGAGAGATTTAATCACAATCAAAGAAGTAAGAAATAGACGACGAAGGTTCTTTTCAGGAATCCCTTTAGCGTTTTTTTGATCCCAGTAGGGGAGGGCCTCAAGGATCTCATCCAGTTTTTGAGAAAGGTTTGCTTGTTTGGCAGCAAACGCTCCGAAAGGAGCTTTTTTATAGGAAGCTTTATGGTTGGAGAATTCTTTTTGTAGCTCCGTCATATCATCATTTAGGCTGGCAATGTTACAAGCCACTGCATATTTGTTGGCATCTGCTAAGGCGTCCTCCAGTTTGCCTTGTTTCAACAAACGCCTAATACTCTCTTTTGTAATATTAATGTTGGAGACAGCTGTATTCTTTTCCGTAGTTTTCTCTGTGTTGCCGTTCATTTTGTTTCAATGGTTTAGGAATAAAGTCTAAAACTCAATGCCAGCTAAAAGTATATCTGACATCATCCTCGTTGTGTATTGTCTTTTGATTTGTTGATCTTTTTACTTTTATCTAAGAAAAGTTGTAAATCATATTGAAATTTTTTCATGTATTTCTTGAGGTATTCTTCAAAGTCGGGCTCCATGTCCATATAATGTTCACTTCGAGGTTCGTATATTCCGGAACCAAATTTACCGGTTAGTTCTCCGCTCAGGGAGTAGCCCGTATCATTCGGCATAAATCGAAAGATGAATTCTAGTCGTTCTCTTTTCATATCATTGCAAGGACTTTCCGTCCAATACTCTACCCAAGTACACCACCATGATTTTTCTTCATCTTTCAGTACTTCTCTCCGAAGACCACTGACACTGAAGGTCAACATAGTATTGGTCATAATAACCGTATCCAATTTAGGAGTCTGGTTTTCATTCTTCTTCTCCACTTCAAACATTTGTTTTGCAAAGACACCTATGGACTTAAAGATACTGTGAATGTCTTCCTTTTTATAAACAGCAAGTAAGGTTTGATTAGAAGTTTGTTGGATTATCGGAATGTCCACATTTACCTCAAAAGGCATCGATTTGCAATTGTTAATATTTTCGTCAGACTGTGGAATGCCTTCCTCTTCCCAGAGCCAAACATAGAAACAAGGGTTGTATCCAGATTGATCTTCTAGGGGAATATAGATTTGTATATTGGCTTGATCTGGAGGGATTTCCATCATCCGAATAAAGGTACCAAAGAGCGTTTGTCCTAGACTGCGTTCTCCATTGTTCTTTTGAAAACTTCGTTGCAAGGCAGGCCATATGCTTGCTGCAGAGTCTGGGTCATGCGTTCTGAGGCCTAGCCAAAGTTCCAATAACGCACCATTTTCTTTTACCAATATCGTATCTACTTCTAAGTACTTGCCCAAATCCTTTTTCTCTAACCAGTGCTGGTACAGACGTGTTTTTTTCTGGAAAAAAGCGACATCCTTTGCAAAGTTCTCTTGTGCCGAAATGCCACAGATTCCGATTAAGAAAGAAAAAAAGAAAAGAGGTAAAATCTTCATGTATTTTGATTTATATACTCTTCATGCGAATCGTAGATTGAAATATTGAATAATGAATATTCAGTTTGCTCCGAGAAGTCAGATTTAGTAAATCTAAAATCTGACTAATGAATTAAATTTACTAAATCTCTGAGATTTAGCAAATTACCCCACTATGAACTTTCTTGAATAGACTCAGCATTCGAAATTCATTATTCAATATTATGTATGACCAATATCTCCCATTAACTTCCTTAAGTCTTATAGGTCATCAATCTTACTCTTCAGGTCGTTAATGATAGAAGTTTTTCCATTTACACTACATTTGAGTTCTACCTTATTTTCAAGTGCTTTCAGTATTTCTTTCCCTCCTTTTCTCACTTTACATAACACAAGTCTTGCGCTTTGAACTTCTACGATGATTAATTCACCAACATCCTTCTTTACAATATCCGTATCCCCTTCTCCAAAGTCGAAAACCTCTTCCGTGTAAACATCCAGCTTGTTGCTTTTTTGTAAAAGTGCTGTTGTCTTACAATAGACTGTTTTGGCTTTACCCTTTTTCTCATCTACTACTCGAATTATATTGATGGTAGGAGGGAAGGCATCATAAGCAAATTTTGTAAACTCTTTTTCAATATCTCTTAAGAAGCCTTTTCTAAAATCATTACTGTAATCTGATTTATTGATGGAAAATTGAGAACTACCTTGTACATAAGATTTACTTTCAGTTAGATTGAGCACCTTTTCATGGGCTACTTCTCCAGTTTCTACAGATACGAGTTTGGCGCCAATCATGAGGTTACCAGTTAGATATCGTGTTCGTTTACCTTTGTATTCTCTAACCTCATCAGAATAGTCCAGGTTGTGGAAACCCATAATGAGCATATATTCTGCTCCAAGAGAAGCACTTTGCGTCACAATCGTTCCATCTAAAAATTCTTCTGTCTTTTGAATACCTCGTTCTTTTAAAAGGGTTTCCCACTCTTTACGTTCCAAAGTGGTGCATATTTTTGTCTTTCTTATCCCTAAGAGGGCCGCACTTTCATAAGAAGAAATATCTCCAGCTGATATTCTTGCGGAGTTTGAACTATTGCCTAAGGCAATTCCTATTTTATCTTGTGCGTTTAATTGTAAGCTTGTAAAAAACAAGAGTACTACAAAGTGAGTTAATATTGATTTATTCATTTTTTGTTTTTTATAAATGTGTTCTAAATTATTATTGATCCTGAGTCCCTAGTATTTTATTTCTTCTCAATTTCAATCTTTGTGAGATTCACTGATTTAGTCATGTCGCCTATGTTTTTATACCGTTCTTTTTCCAGCTCAAATTCATTCTCCCTCATTTTCTTATAAAGGTCAATGTACAATTTTTCCTGTTCATCTACCTTTGCAGATATTTCGGTCATGAGAACCAAGGCCTCACTAGCACAGGAAGCCTCCGCGTCTATTTTTCTAAGCACGGCCATCGCCTTTCCATAGTCTTTGCTGGTGATGTATGTTCTGGCATCGAATAATAAATTCTTACAGCTGTATTCTACCAGCGCACGATAGATGGTAATCATTTTTTCACGAGCCTCTTTATGACAATCTACTTCATAAGGTATTGGCCAAAGTAAGAAAATAGCTTCTGTATGTTGCTTGAATTCCGTGAGTGTGTTGGCTTGTTCCAAAATGTTGTCACACATTTGATTGTAATACCGAACCACCTCCGAACGAGCTTCCTTCAAGAAATCCTCGAACTTCTTATTTTTCACTTTAATATTAACAATGGCATTGTTAAGCGCCGCTTTCTTATTCTTACCACTGCCTTGATAATCTTTGGTGATGGATGCATAAATAACATTGCCTTGAGCCGATTGTACAAAAATAGAAAGGCTTACGCGTACTACATTAAGTTTTTCCATCCCTGTATCTATAATATCTTCCTCATAAATTTCGAGTTTTGGTTTACACAAAATACCCGTATTCAACCCTCCTAAGTCTATTTTTGACGGATTCGCCTCTTTATTTCTAACACAGGAAATCTTGGAATGCTTGCCATTTCTAGTAACGATATTCAAAACTTTACTCGCTAATTTTGATTGGATATCGTATCCTAAATTTGCAATAGTCATACTGTCCGTCATGTCCAGGTTTACGGTCACCCATTCACCAGGCTGAGTATCATTCTCTTGTGCAATGATAAAGTTAGAAAAAAGAAGTAAAAATAAAAAAGCGGTATATTTCATAAGGTTGATTATTTAAAAGTTACATAAATGGTTCCTCCCCGCACATCTTCACTTACATTGAGATTTTCTTCGGTGTTGACGTTCAGAATTTTTCTAAAATATTTACGAATTGTTCTGGCAAAACGACTGGGTCTCAGATTACGACCCTTTTCTGTTCTCAAAGGAATCCTGAATTCACTAAAAATAATTTCAACGTCAGACATTCCTTGATCGTTATAATTGTTCTTATAAGCGGTATCATCTGCCCAATCCATTACAAGATCTTTAAGTAAATCTCCATCATCGGTTATTTCCGTATCAAAATTGAAGTCAATGCCTTCTTCTAATCCAAAAATTATTTTGATGGCTCTACCATTTTCTATCATGTCATCAAATTTGGTCTGCATTACGTTTAAGAAATCCTCCAATAAAATAATCTTATTATTGGTTCCTGCTTCCTTCTCTGTTTTTTTCAATGCATTCTCAACCAGTTTGTCAAACTTGTCCGTGTACACCGTGTTACTAGAAATGGTTTTAGTTCCCATTCCTCTCCCCGTAAAAGCATCATAGGCATTAAAGATAAGCCGGACACTATTCCCGGAACCACTTTTTTGTTCGAGTGCTTCTACCTCCACATAAATATCTGCTCCGGAAGCCTCAATTAACCTGGACTTCAAATCTTTTTGATTCAAACTCGTAAAAGTCGCATCTACTTTGGTGGCTTTTAATTTGGCTACAAAATCTACAGTCGTAAAACCACGATCATCAAAAGCCTCTTTTGTTTTTGCGATAGCGACTCTTGTCGTTATGCTACTATCCAACATGGTTCTAAGGTCTTCATTTTCTTTCACCGCGGGAATAACCATTATAGTCGGCTGAATTTGCTTGACCTCATTTTGAGCATATGTCAAATGAAATGAAAAGCAGAAAAAAAGCAAAAGGAAAAAAGTTTTGTATAATACTTGCTTCATAATAGGTTAGTTTTAAAAAAAAAATCTTCACAATTAAAAAAAAGAATAAAAATTATAAACTTGGAAAATAGGTAATAACAAACGTTCCAAGTAAGGCCGTAAAAAATGGCCGTTCACCGTCGAAATCTATAGTCCAAACTTTCGAATGACATTGTTTTGCTCCAGATGCTTTCGCAATAATTTATAATTAACAGAAAAGGTCTGATGGGCTATTTTAATTTTTTTATCACCAGAGAATGTCGTTGGTTCTTGCTTAGTGACAAACTGGACATAATTTCCATCATTAAAAAAGCCATCAAAAAAGGATTTATGTTTCGATAATGCAGTAGACTCATTGGCAATCATAGGATTCTTTAAAGGCGAAAAACCCGGAAGGCCTCTGAACAGCACTGTGGTAAATCCGGTTCGGAAAGCATCCGCTATTGCATCGGCTTCCTTCTTACCTTGTCCTACTGCCGTAAGTGTAACCACCCCATCATTAGGGTTGGAAATGTATTGGGTTTCTGAGCTAACCGTAAGGGGTTTAGTCGTTTTGCAGGAAGGAAGTAAAAAGACTAAAACGAACATCGTCGTCTTTAAAATAGTTTGCATGTTAAGTAGCTTTTTAGTAGTGAGTTAATAGGTTTTAATTAATTGCGATCGTTGTAAATACGCTGGGTTTTGTTCAAATTTAGATTTTACAGCTACTGCTCAACCGGTTTTGCCAATCGAAAACCGATATACTCTGTCCCGCTATCAACGGATCCATTTCCTCTGTTGGTCAGGTTTATATATTTTTCCGCATCACCATAAGAACCACCTCTGCAAACTTTTGTAGAAGCGTGATCTATTCCAGTAGGATTCGTTTTTGAACTTGGCGTATAAATGCCGTACCAGTCGCTACACCATTCATAAACATTACCGAACATATCGTACAACCCCAATTTATTGGGAGCTTTACCGCCCACCGGTTGCGTTCTTTTTTTAGCATTACCTAAATACCAGGCGATGTTATTTATATTGGTAGACTGACCGGAACTATTCCACCCACCTCGGGCAGCGTACTCCCATTCCGCTTCTGTAGGTAGTCGATAATTTTGACCCGTTTTACGATTGAGTTTTTTGATGAAAATTTGGACCTGTTTCCAACTGACATTATTTACCGGACATTGGTCACAATCTTTAAATTTGAGGTCTGGTGGGTTTTTACCCATTACTTGCTTCCATTCCCTTTGTGTGACTTCATATTTAGAAATATAAAAATCAGAAAGATAAACCCGATGAACAGGTTGCTCATCCTCCACTCCGCCAGCACGACCCATATGGAAAGAGCCTCCTTTTACAAGTACCATGTTATCGGAGAAAGAAGAAAGAGAAGAAGGAGGGAGAGACTCCTTTTTTGGCTTGAATAGTTCAGGACACTTTGCTTCCACTTCCTTTTTGTGTCTATTATTATAAAGAGATAGATAAAGGCTATAACCCGAACAGCTATTTATTTTCACCGTTCTAAGCCATTCTCTTTCAGCTTTAGCAATAGCCACGTACTTTCCCTTAGGGTATCTTTCAAGGTAATAATCATAAAAATCAATCGTATTTTCTTTTAGGACATTTTCCCAGAGTGATTCTTCTGGATCAAGTAGAAGGACGGGAGCAACGACCGATTCGCAGGAGTTTTTACGTAAAAAGAAAAATCCAGGTCCCTTTTCGTCGCCTCTAAAAGTTCCGGTATCAGGAAGAGGATCAGAAACGTGGAGTAGTTCCGCAGAAAGATCGGCGAAATATAAAATTTCATCCTGAGGTTGATTTTCCAAGGTTTCCAGAAATTTTGCGGCAAACTTAGATTCCGCCGGTGTTCTCTCATCTTTATTACTCGCTGCACAAAATTGACGTCCTATTTTTTTCATTGCATAAGCCGCCTTAGCACTACAATCATCTCCCTTTTGGGCAAAACCTCTAGGCTGTCCCCCTTTGCTTCGACTACCAAAAGAGCCAGCGTTGCAAGCATCCAAAGCCAATAGAATATGTTTAGCTTCCGAGTGAGCGAGTAATCTGCTTAAGTGATCATAATCCAACCAGCTTTCTCCATACTGAGCATCATCGTGTTTTCCATCACGACCAATTAGATAGCCATCGTTACTTTTAGGATTGTAATAGCCATGGGTGGAAAAGAAAAATAAGACCTGATCTTTATTTGTAATTATATTGTTATAATGCTTTATTTTATCAATGATCTTTTGCTTACTTGGATTCTCAATCAGCTCACAAGTGAAACCATAATTTGATTCCAGTTCCTCCTTGATGGCTTTACTCTCGATGATGGTTTCTGGTAGTGCGTTCCAACCCGGTTCAAAATCTTCTACAGCAAAGAAGACTGCATAATCTTTCCCCTGTCTCGATGTTTGAGAAAAGACCAGTAACGTATTGCAAAAACAAAGTAGTAAAATTAGATTAAATCGACACATCAATAACATTCTTTGAGGGCTAGAAAGCGTTGTTAAACAGCTAGCCTAGCCACTAGATTACAGCCATAGTTCAAATGGAATCCACTTAAACCAGACAGTTATTGATTCTATAATTCCTAATTACTTAGCGAATAACCATGCTGTTAGAGGTGTATTTTTCATTTGATCTTTAAAAGACCTCATATGTTTATCAGTTCTTTGAAGAACTTTTTGGGTGTTATGAAAGGAATTGTTTAAACAATAGATCACTATAATGGGAATAGGAAATCAATATCAATTTCCCATTTTTAGTCTCGTATAACAACTTCCACTGCCAAGATACACCTAATGTTATAATTCACAAATCATTTATTGGTTTTTATTCTTCGGGCCGAACAGTGATAAATGTCTCCATTGGATTTGCTTGTGTTAATGTGAAATTAAGCGAGAATGACGAAATTAAGATCTTTTGTTATAGGAGATCTATTAGCCTTTACAAATTTGGTTTTAGCCTCCGTTATCACAATCAGTGTATCCACAAATTCAAGCTAAAAGTACTACTTTCATTAAGAAAGAGGTCTACCTAAAATAGGTATAAAGTTCTGCTTTGATGCGGATGTCATTCTAACAAGTGAAATGCAGAAATTCATTTTTGAATATTGCTCACAACTGCCTGGAGGATGATTTAGGAAAGAGAGCAATGTAGCTATTTTGTGGATAGGGCAAAGAAAACTCTTTCCGTTTCAGGAGCCAAACTGTTGAAATCCTTGGAAGTCGAATTTTTGATTCTTGAGATAATTTATTAGCTTTAGAGCATAATAATCTTAAGTTCCCCCCATTTTGATTCCCTGTTACATTAGTGCAATGAAGAGCTTAGAACTATCCCTACTTTTGCTTTTTCATTGACAGCTGAAAATTCATCCACTAAAAAACATTAATATGTGCCCATTCATTCGGTGAAAGGTAATAGTATTGTTATAATTATCTTTCTTTTTGTTCTACTTAATACACCTATGTAAAAGATGAGGTGGCCAATGTGGTTGTTTCTACTGGTTCCTATTTACTCGGTTTTTATTGTTTTTGCAGTCCATTTAATCTATTAAACAATCAATTCATGACTATTCTAAAAAAACGCTTCTTTTACTCCTTGATCTTGCTCCTGACAGGATTGACTTTGTTTACGTCTTGTAATGGAAAGGATAAGAAAACAGATAAAGATAATACCGCGAAAAATCCAGAAGTAACGACTATTAAAATAGAGCTATCACCTTTAGATGAATTGGTATTAGAATTTAAGGCATATTTAATTGAACAGTTAAAGAAGAAGAATAAACTTGGTTTCAAGCAGGTCGATAAGAAAAATAGGGTCGAAAAAAAATTCATATCAAGAAGATCAAGCCAAGATGCAGAAGGGGATACCCCATGTATTGCCGTTTTTTGCCAAACCTCAGTTCAAACATGTACATTAAGTATTGGTAATAGGATTTATACTGAACTATGTCTAGCATATGGCATCCTTGATGAAGATTGTGCGGACGCTGATTGTATGAGGAAGCTTTTTAGGAAAATAGATCTTCTCATTGATCCCTATATAAACCCCATTATAAATCCAGTTACTTTTACAAAAGATTTAACCAATCATGAACTCAAATTTGATTTACCAAATGCTATGGAAATAGTTAGTGTAAAGGTAGACCGACCAAAAGATTCTTTCATTGAAAATGATAATGGAAATTTTAAGTTTTCCCCTAACCTAGATAAAAATAGTGGAACTTTGTCGATAGAGCTAAAAACACCAGATAATCAAACAATAACTACCACAGGTGGCTTTAGTATTAAATAATTATGATTTATTTTGTGTTGAATTACAGAGTTAATTGCTTATTGATTTGTTTTTTTGCGATTTCTACATATGCATTCTGTTCGAATCCTTGCTTAAAAATTGATTCCTTAGATTTAGAGGAAACATTTATAAAGTTTGAAGAAAGTAGATTGTGGAAAGTAGATTATTCTAAATCACTAAAAGAGTTTGAACAATTTGAAAAAGCTGCAGCTAGTTGCCCTTATTTTGTTGCAAAAGTTAAAATTTTACGAGCAAATACGTACAGTTTCCATGATAAGGTTTTTGAAATGTTCATGGAACTACAAAGTATAGATCAATTTTTAAGAAATAATGAACATACATTGCCTTTTGAGGAAATGTCTTTTTTTTTAAATTATACCTGGGGTAGGTACCACGTTATTTTGGGTGAATTTCGTTCCGCTGAAAAAGATTACCAAAAAGCAATAGAAAATTTAGACGAATTACAAAGGAAAGGAAATAATGTTATAGAGCCTTACCGCTCTACAACTTTAAGACAGCAGGGTTCCCTTCTTGGGAAAATGAATCGTGATCAAGAAGCTATTTCGATTTTAGAACAGGCTTTGGCTATTGAAAAACATTTAGGAAAAAAAGCATTAAACAAAAAGCATATTGGTAATTCTTATGTTCGATTGGGTAACTTTGAATTAGCAAATCAATACTTTGATGAAGCAAAAGCAGATTTAGATAAGTTGCTTCCAAATGGTTTTAAAAGCAGTGCATCGAAAAAGCATAAAAACAAAATGATCTCTTTGTTAAATGATTATGCTAACCTAAATATGGAGATCGCGAGAAAAAGTAAGGATACAAAATATTTCGATTTAGCAGGTTCTTATTATATGAAATCTTTAAAATGGCATAATGATACCATTCAAGATCCTAGACTACAATTTTTGTATTACAGATATGCCACGTTTTTATTAGAAACAGATCAATTAACAACTTCTCAATACTACTACCAAAAAGCAAAAAAAATAAGCTCCTCCAAGTTCGAAAAATCCAAAAACCTCATTCAATTATCCCAAATTTACCAAAAGCAAAATAAGCTTCAAAAAGCTCTAGACAGCATAGCAGTCGCTATAAACTACTTAGGACATGGCTTGCCAAAAAAATCCAATGATCTTTCTCTCGGAAATGCGATTCCAAATCCTTTACTTATAGGAGCCCTGACCTTAAAAGCAACTTATTTCTTTGATCAATATACTTCAACTTCTGATCAAAATAAGTTAAGTTCCGCCTGGAAGACCGTACAAAGAGCAGCAGCGATAATCGACCAAATTTTACCCTTTTATAATTCTTTTGGAGATAAAGAAAATTTAGTGGCTAAGTCCTATTCTCTTTTTGAAATGGCTATTTCTATTGGGAAGGAATTATATAAGCAAACTGGAAAACAAGAATATGTAGACCAGGCCTTCCTCTTTGCTGAACAAAGTAAAGCTATTGTTTTGAAAGACGCTTTTAAACATACTTATGCCCAGCAATTTGGTATTCCTAAGGGCCTGAGACAGAAGGATTTGGCTTATAGGCAGTCTCTTTTTAAGTTTGATAATAAACTGCAAAAACTTAGACATAAAAACGAAACCTCTGGAGAAAAGTACAACTCGACTTTAAACAAGTACCTAGCAGCAAGGAAGAAATATGAGTCTTTCAATGAAGATTCCTTGTCCGCCTTTCCAAAGTATAAAGCATTGGTGAATCAATCTACGGACCGGCCAAAATTACTAAAAAAACTAAAGGAAAATCTTAAAAGAGATCAGACTATTCTGGAGTATTTTATCGGTTCTAACATAGCTTTTGCTTTTGTCTTAATGGCTGATCAACCCATCAAAGTCATAGAATTGGACGTAGAAATAGCTCGATTGGAAAATGTGATCCAAGATTTTCGAAATTGTAGTAAAACCTATAATGACGATTCTTGTCTGCGGAAATGGCCTGAAAAATCATACGATTTATACCAACTTATTATTGAGCCCTTAAAAGATAAATTGACCAAAAGAGTAACCATTATTCCTGATGGCTTTCTTTGTTATATTCCTTTCTCTACACTGATTTCTAATTATGAAAAAGTGGGCGCCAAACAAAAGATTGCCTACGCAACTTTGCCTTATTTATTACACCATTATGTTTTCAACTACAACTATTCTGCCTTTACTGCTTTCGACGATTTGCCCCATGGTAATGACAAATCTTTGTTTTCTTTTAGCGGTTATGCCCCATCGTTCTATGAGAACAAACAAATTGCGGCCCAGTCACTCAGCAGTCAAGATGGAGTATATGGAGCCATTTCAGGAAGCGCTGATTTAATAAAAGAAATTTCCGAGTATTACCCTCCTTCCAAAAGTAAATTATTTAAGGACGAGCAAGGGACGAAATACAATTTCTTAAAATACGCGCCCAATTCTAAAGTCATACATTTACACACGCATGGGGAATTTGATGAAAATGAAATCGAGCAATCTTATATCGCTTTTCATCAAAAGGAGAATAGTCCGGATTCCAATTTATACATTAGAGAACTTTATGGTATTCAACTAAATTCGGATCTAATTACGACTGCTGTTTGTTATTCTGGAGATGGACAATTGCGAAAAGGGCAAGGTATTATTAGTTTGGCAAGAGGTTTCTTTTACGCTGGGGTGAAAAGTATTTTTCCGGCTCTTTGGGAAGGAAACAATAATTCACTTAGTGAGATTACGAGCCTTTTTTATCAATACGTTGACGAAGGAATGGAAGTATCTGCAGCAATGAACCAAGCCAAGAAAGATTATTTGAAGGCGCATGAAAAGGAGGAATTTGCCTATCCATACTATTGGGGGGCTTACATCGGAATAAGTAAGCACTCTGTTGGAACTAAAGACAGTTGGTTCGGAAAATATAAGTTTTTCGGTGGGGTAGGAGTACTTGGCTTATTGGTTCTTTTGTTTTTTTACAAGTTTTCTAACAATAAGGCTGCTTCTTCTTGATACTTATGATCAGCACTTCTTTTTATATTGTTCAGCTTAAGTTTTAAGTCGTTCTCTTTGTTCCCTTTCGGGATCGTTAAAGTAATAATTTCTAACCACTCCGCTTCTTCCTTTAAGTAAGGGTTTGCTTGATCCGTTGCGATTACCTCCTGAAATTGATTTAGTGCCTGGGAGTAATTCTCTTGGTTGAGCAAGCAAAGCCCTTTCAATAGTTTCAATCGAACGAAGTTCTTGTCATTCGGATCAATTTGGTTAATCAAATTAATCGCACTTTCGTAGTCCTTAGTGTTCAAAAAATCCAAAAGCTCGTTGATTTTAGCATCACTGGAAGCTAAGTTTTGAAATGGCTGGATTAGTACCTGTTCCATTTTTCCATTGTCTACATAAATCTTTTGAATTTTCTCCGGTTGAAGTTCTTCTTGCGCAGGTTTTTGATTGGAAAAATGATAAAACAAAGCAGCCATTAACAAGGCTAAAACAGCTAGTGCAATCCAAAGCTTAGAACCGATTTTCCTTTGCATTTTATCCGGCCCTTTCTCTTTTGGGGATTCCTCTTCCCCAATTTCCGACTCCCATTCCCCAACCTTCCCTCTAAAAACATCCATCTCCATTCCCTTCAATCCCTCAAAGATCAATTGATGATCATCCACTCGCTGTTGAAAATCAGCATTCTCAGCCATCTCCCGCTCCAAGGCTTCCCGCTCTGAATTAGCGAGGACACCATTGAGGTAATCTTCTATTTGCTTAATTGTGAATTCAGCCATTAGGTTGATCTTTTAGGTATTTAACCTGAGTCCCTTTGTAACAAGGACCTCATTTTTTGGAGGCAATCAAATTTGTGTTTTCGTACGGCAGCAGGACTATTAAAACCCATGCGTTCTGCTACTTCTCTGGCCGCGATATTCTCGAAATACATGAGCTTCAAAAGTTGTTGGCAAGTATCTTTTAAACGTCCTAACAACTTAGTTACAATTTTTTTCTGCTCCTTTAAGTCATACGTTTCTAAAACAGTTGCCTCTTCGGCTCCCTCCTCCCAGTCCTCTGGAAAAGTCATTTTCTTTTGGTAAGTCCCTAAAAACATTTTTTGATATACCCGAATGCCAACACTAAAGAGGTACGTCTTCAGTAGGGACTTCAAAGGCGGCTCTAACTTCCCATCTCTAATATTAAAATAAAAAACGGTAAAAGCTTCTTGATATGCTTCAATCGCATTCTTGTCGCTACAGCTAAAATAATTTTTCAAAAAGGCAATACAAGCTTCTCGATACTCCGCATAGACTGACTTTAGAAAAACAGAATTTCCTGTTTTAATTTTCTCTAGTTGTTCTTCGTCTGCTGCGTATTTGCTCATTAATGCTTGAAGTTATGAGGGCGTTACGTGAAGATAAGAAAAATTGAGATATGGGTGAGGGCAATCTAGCTTTGCTTACCTCTGCTATTTTACCTCCTCTAGCGTCAAAAGCCCGTTTTGGCCTCGTGGAGGGAGGGAGCGCAGTGCTCCGAGTTAACTCCGCACAGCTATCGTGATGTCGGATTTAGTCTTACTGTAGTTCACTAAATTTTTTTAGGTAGTAGTGGGGCGGGCAAGCTCTCCCCTTTAGGGGCCGGGGGCAACGCAGGCAATCGAAAAAAAAACGCCTCATTTCGTAACGCTTTCCATTCCCGATGGATAAAGGGGAAATCGCGATTGAATCAATCATTATTTCTTCATCCACTTACAGGACTAATCCTCCTGCTAAGCCTAAAATTTTATTGTCTTATGAAAAAGCAAGCAATTAAAACCACATCGTTTATTAATCAATTTCCTAATGCCCAAACCCTCTCGAAAAACCAAATGAATTTGGTGAAAGGAGGAGGTGATGGTGATGGTGATGGTGATGATGATTATATTGGGACTATAGATATAATTATTGTTTAAACTTTTCATCCCATTTCTTTATTAGCCAATCTTTGGCAATGACGGGTTGCTTATGCAGCTCGTCATTAATTTGTTGAATGTCTTGAGGGTTGGTGTTGGTACTTCCAACTATATTTATAAATCTCACTACAAAAGTACAAAATTTGAGATGAGCCATTTTTCTCTGTTTGCTCCAAATAGTATCCCTCTTGATGAACTTTTCAAAAGATTTAATCTTAGAAATGAGTAAATCGTAGTAATTATCATCAAGTATAAATTTTTCATATAAAACACGGATAAACAAGTTCCTAATTCCAAAACTGAACTTGTGCTGAACCTCTTCAATCTCGCTTAAGTATCGAAACGCTTTGTCATAATCCTCTTCTTCAAATTCTACCCTAGATAGACAATACTTAACGATCACTTTTTGATCTATAGCCTTCAAAGATTTTTTGTTTTCTTCAACAAAAGACCTCACCCAGTTTGTATGTCCTAATAGAATTCCAACCATTACAATATTTGAAAAGTGATTGGTATGCATATGATTATTAGTTACAAAAAATCCATTTTCTAAGCCTCTCTTTTGTAATTCAAACACTTTTTTATAAAATGAATGATCCCCATCTATCGCAATTCTATTGGCTACATTAAGTAAAATCGTAAAAAGGTTTAATTGATCCTGTAATCGTAAATCAGTCAACTTTTGAAAAAATATGGTAGAGGTATTCTGATATTTACCCTCACTGAAATTTCCTAACAAATCAATAAATAATCTGTAAACTTCCACTTCCACAAAATCCAATGAATTAGACTCCTGAATTACCTCTTCCAATAAAGGCATTTCATTCTCGTCCGACAAAAAGTAAGCACGAGTCTTTAATTCACAGCCTAACTTTAAATTTTCCAGAACAAAGAATTCAGTCAATGCTTTAATTGCATTTTTAAGATTAGGTGGAGATTCTTTAAATTTCAATGTTTCCGGACGATGATAAAAAGATAAGTTTACTGTAAAAGTCATAAAGTAATCCTCCGCAGATTTAAATCTTTTTTCACCAATTTCTTTAAGCAATTTTTCCGTGTTCCGCTCAAACAAATCATACCAATTCCGTTCCCCAAAATATTCCCCTAACAACTGTTTTTCCATCCTCGGTTTCTCTTTCAATCGTTCCTGAATAAAAAAAGCTTCACAACACTTTTTCATCTGACTCATCAGATTAGCCAATTGCTTTTCGTCTACTCTTTTTGCTTTCGGAAATAGTTTGTTATAAATGTTTTTCTTATTGAAGGACTTAGCAGAAAAACTAGGATGATATTTTGACAAAACGGTATGGAGCTCTATCAGCTTTTTATTGCTATTGAAATAAGGCGACTTCAAAAATTTGGAAAAAGCTTTCCAGTCTTTAGGAGTCAATCGTTGAAGGAGGAGTATTAATTTAGTGTTTCTCAAGGACTTTTATGTGATTTTTTTATGAACGAAATATACCTTAAAGTGCTACTAAACAACAAGTTACAATATTGTAATGATTCTTTTCTTATGAAAAACATATTTTTTTGTCTTTTGGTGCATTTCTCTCGTGTCGTACATTTGGTTGTCTTTAAAAACAAGCCTTCTTAATCATGAATCAAGTCTCCGATTTTGGAAAAACGGTGGAACAAATCATCATCACACATTTGAATGATGATGGTTTTGGAATTAAGAAACTTTGCGAAAAGTTGGGCTTGAGCCGAATGCAAGTACACCGAAAAATCAAGCACTCAAGAAATGTGTCTACTAGTA
This sequence comes from uncultured Saprospiraceae bacterium, assembly GCA_964508085.1. GTDB lineage: Bacteria > Bacteroidota > Bacteroidia > Chitinophagales > Saprospiraceae > CALGLS01. The sequence goes on from CAZDTI010000074.1 coordinate 20,506, forward strand.
TTTTTATCCGAAATATTCGATTAGAAAAAAGTAGGCATTTGTTAATCGAAACGCAGAAAACCATTAAAGACATCGCCTTTGAAGTGGGCTTTGATACTTCGGCTTATTATTGTCGTTGCTTTAAAATAAGATACGGACTAAGGCCAGGGGAATTGAGAAGAGAAGCAGTAAGGGGGAACGATTAAGTGTTTAAAACCCCAGAATTTTTATAAACAGAATCATCAACTTTTGAATTGTTGAGTTTCTACCTTATTAACTTTTAATCAAACATTAATTATGAATAACTTAAGAAAAAAAGAAGCTTGGGACAAACGAGATGAAGCTAATATTCTGGCTAATGAAAGACCAATTGTAGAACACCTCAGTAACGGAGATGAACAAAAATTTAGAAAGGAAATCAAAGGAAAAGACAAACCAATCTATTTGGTCAGCTTTACTAAAGGTCTTCCGCACGATGAGAATACAGGGCTGATAAAAGACCCCCAACATTTTCAATATTTCGTAAAAGCAATAGACAGCGGAGACCCTAGGGATTTTCGGGACACCCCTTTAGGCCCTGATGCGCATTGTGGAAGTGCCGATAATTGTCCCCCACCTAAAAAATGGAAATCAGCAATTGCAACAAAAGGAGTATTAGATGCTACTGCAAGTACCTCGGGCAAAAAAGTAGGACTAAGGGCCTGGGAAAGTCAGAGTGCCGGGTTAGTATTTGAACTAGAAGGATTCGATGCACAAGCGGTTACTATGCCACCACATCCAGTATTAGGCAGCCCAGAACTTACGGCTGAAATGGCTGAAGTATATGCACAGGCTTACCTTCGAGATACGCCATTTACTGCTTTAAGTGCTGGCGTAATTAAATATTCACAAACTAAGGCTGCTAAGACTAAGACCAAATCATTGGATAAATTGAGATTGAAAGCCTTGAAAGCGAAAGAAGCTGATGTTGAAAAGTATTTGAAGATGACTAATGAATTGAAAAAGTTAAAATGGTTTTCAGGCCAAGCCTTAGACTTGAATGAACAAGAGAAAGCTAGAAGGAAAAACAGGCTGCAGCCGACTCCATCAAATGCATTTAGAGGAATCACAAAAGGAGATGAATTGGGGCCTTACCTTTCACAATTTTTATTAATTGGGAGTAAAGGTGTTAATCGAAATGACAGGGAGAGAAAAATCGAGGATGGAAAAATATCCTTTGGCGCAATTTCTATCGATCAAAAAGTTCGTGTGGCTTCTCCTCGTAATTATATGACAACATGGGACGAGTGGTTAGATGTCCAAAATGCGGCTAAAGTCGATGGATTGGAAGAATTTGTAAACGTGAAAGATAAAGAAAGAAGGTTTATGTTTACGCCGCGAGATCTTGCAACTTATGTCCACTACGATGCATTGTATGAAGCGTATTTTAATGCTTGTTTAATCCTATTAGGCAGAGGGGTGGCTTTTGATCCAGGCATTCCCTATCAAGAGGATGATACACGAGATCATCAACAAGGATTTGCCCATTTTGGTGGCCCTCATATATTGACTTTAGTAACTGAAGTAGCGACAAGAGCCTTAAAAGCAGTTAGGTTTCAAAAATACAATGTACACCGTAGATGTAGACCAGAAGTACTAGCTGCGAGAATAACAAAAGCTAAGGAATTGAGTGGTATTACCAAGGGTTTTGTAAATATGCGAAATACCATAGGAACTAAGAAAGATTCTATTCTGGATTTGATAAATAGAAGAAACAAAAGGAGATATGAATTTGATCCAGAGCCATCTGATGAAATTATTAGTGCGGATGAAAACTATCTTTTGCCAATGGCTTTTACCGAGGGTTCTCCAATGCATCCTTCCTATGGGGCTGGGCATGCAACAGTAGCGGGAGCTTGTATAACCGTATTAAAAGCATTTTTTGATTGCAATAGTAAATTTAAGCCAAATGGTACTGTTGCCAACAAAGCTTATGTCGCTACGAATGATGGAACTACTTTGGAACTGGTTCCTGTATTTGATCAGTCTGGGAACAAAGCCGAATTAACGGTAGAAGGGGAATTAAATAAATTAGCTTCAAACATTTCAATCGGTAGAAACTGGGCAGGTGTACACTACTTTACTGATTACTACGAATCCTTGTTAATGGGTGAAAAAATTGCCATCGGAATTTTAGAAGAGCAAAAACTATTATTCAAAGAGACTTTTTCTATGACAATCCCATTATTTGGCGGAAAAACAATTCGCATTTAACCAGATGAAAAAAACAGCACAATGTATATGAACGCGTAGTCATTCAAATGCTATCCACTACGGTTCATATACATGCTAATCGAACATGACAATACATCGATTGCAGTTATTTCTACTTATGTAAATGTATTGTTTTTAAATATTGAGCCTTTATAGATTTCGTAATCCAAAAACTAAGTTTACGTTATTTCCCCCCCCTAAAGGCTTCTTCTCTAAATTATTACCCTAAGCGTACTCCGTTCTTTTTAAGCGTATACATAAACAAATTAGGAAGATTTGATTCTACAGAAATTGAATCCAACTAAGTAAGGTTCTTATCTAAGATAGTGAATTCCGCTTTTCTTAGTCTGAATAGCGCATAAACCAAAGCATTTATAATACAGGAAAACGGATCAAATCAAATCAAAATGAATACCCTTTCAAAAGAGATATCTAAACATTCTGATTTCATCAAAGAGGTCATCAATAAAAACGGACCAGCTCCGGTTGATTATCCAATGCTTGATGAATTTTATCAAAACCTTTGGCTAAAGCTTAAAACTAGTGAATTGGCAGCAGAAGATATTGTCGAGTGGAGGGATAGCTTTGGCGAAGTCTTTAACAGCGCTAAAACCTTATTTGGTTTTGTAAACACCCAACCACATGGCTATCCTGGTGATTTTGAAATCATAGACAAGATTTATAAGGGACATATTTCAAAAGATGCTGACTTTGTAAAATGGGACAACTACTTTCAATCCTTGTCGGCCTGCAAAGCAGTTCGAAATAGAAAGCAATACTTCAAAAACTTATTGCAATCGAAATCCGATCGTCTACAAGGATTGGAGGTTCTGAATCTTGCTTCTGGCCCCTGTCGGGATTTACTGGAATTCTTTCAGGGACACAATCCAAGGAATCATCAAATAGATTGTGTAGAACTAGATGAAAATGCCATAAAATACGCGACCAATTTACTAGGAGAGTATGCCTCCTCTGTTCGTTTCATTCATCAAAATGTCTTCAAATTTATGCCTTCTAAAACATACGATTTGATTTGGTCTGCTGGCCTCTTTGACTATTTCGATGATCGGATTTTCGTACGTATGCTCTCCCGTTTTTTGAAGCAACTCCGAGTAGATGGAGAAATAGTTATTGGGAATTTTCATCCCAGAAATCCGAATCGAGGCGTCATGGAATTTGGAAGATGGAATTTGAATCATCGAACGGAGACGGAACTGGTTGTTTTAGCGAAAAGAGCAGGGGTAACGGATTTTTCCCGGATCACAATTGAGCAGGAGGAAGAAGGAGTGAACTTATTTATGCGGATAAAAGCATAGCGAACCTGGACTTTGAATTTTTAGAACCAGGATTTTAATCTAAATTTCATAACAAAAAAATTACAAGTGGAGCAAAACGTAAATTCGACGAAAGAATTTGTTCTAATTCCAGAAAATATTATTTTTGAATTTAAGCAATTTAGGAACTGGCATATTGAATTAAGAAATTCCATGAATGCTGTTGCCAATGAAGTAAATAAAGAGAAAGAAACTCTTGATAAGGTACTTCCAAAGACAAAGGCATCTTATTACAACCAGATCGAATACTTTGGTGAACTTTGCAAGACGTTCACTTTACCACAGAAAAAGGCCTTTTTTAAGATGGCCATGGAATCTGGATTATTGAATGACTTGAAAGGCGCCCCCTATTACTTTCACAGCATTTTTAAGCCAAGAGGATATGCTGGAGATGCAGAAATGATGTCAATTGTCTATAGGAACGCATATGAAGGAGATAGCCCCTTTTTAAAGTTAATGCATAAAATAGGGACCGAATCTGCTCCTTGTATCGCCATTAGAAATAGAAAAAATTTAATACTTAACATCCTTGAAGGTATGACTACTGGAGACGTGTTAAGTTTAGCAGCTGGTTCTGCCCAGGAAATTTATGATTACAAAGGAAAAGGAAATGATCGGCTTAATTTTATAGCTTTGGATCATGATATGGAAACATTGAAAGATGCAAAAAAAAGAAATGAAGAATTAGCCTATGGCTTACTAAACGCTTTTCATTTAATAGCTGGCCAAAAAGAATATTTTATTCCTAAAAAAGAAACCCTGGATCATTACAAGCCAATTGAAAATAGGAAAGGAGTGGATAAGTCATTGGGTCTCTTAAAATACGATACGTATAATTTGGAAGATCAACGGTTTGATTTCATTTATTCAGCCGGTCTATTTGATTATATAAAAACATATGAAGACAGGAGTTTAGGAACCGTAGCGCTTACAAAAATACTTTTTGATTTACTAAAGCCTGGAGGTAGATTATTAATTGGGAATGTTTCCCCTAAAATGCCAGTGGGTATAATCTGGTATATGGAATGTATCTGTGATTGGTACCTAATCTACCGAACTAAAAATGAGGTATTAAAGTTTGCAGACTCCATTCCGGAAAATGAAATAGAATCAATAGAAGTTATTGCTGAAGAAACAGGGGTGAACTGGTTTTTAGATATAAAGAAAAAATGAATTCTTTTCCGCTGTTACTAGGCTTTAAATTCGAAATAACTAAAAACCAAAGAACCTTAGGAAAGCAGCGTTCAAATGCTTTTCCAATTTACCCGATTATCTCCTTCATAAGAACGTGATTTGATTCGGCCAGCTGGCCTTTTATGGACTTTAATCGAAAAGCGAGTATGCCGCTCTTCATTCTCAACAAAAAGAGCGTTTGCCTTCTTTGCATGATACAACTTTATGGGCCCCCCGCCATATAAAGGATAACCTTGAATAGGTTATCATTAAAATTTGTAAACTCATTTTTTCATCCATTTTAAGTGAAAGTACAAACTAGCGCTATTATAAAATGAATAGCTTTTCCTGTTAGGATTTCGTTAAAAAGACTCGTCGATACTAAAGCATCGCCTACTTTTTTTGCTTTAGTCCAAAGGGAAGTCCTATTCCATTTTATGTTGACAAAACTTTGTCCAATTACTTAATAACAAAAATATCAAATCATGAAACAAATTGCTACAATTGTAACAATACT
>CAZDTI010000075.1:0-25747 GCA_964508085.1 uncultured Saprospiraceae bacterium
GCTCAAGTTTTCTTTGTATTCGCTTTTGATTTAACGTTATTTTTAACAATTTTGTCTACGCATTTACTTTAAGACCTGTATAAAATACCCTCAAATGAAAATCTCCCTGTTTTTCCTCCTGCTGCTTATTGCATTCGCTTCTTGTACAAATGATCAACTTCCAGAACCTGCCCCTGTTGATTGCCCAACAGCAATAACTTATACGGCTAATATTAAAGCCATCATCGATAACTCCTGTGCTTACGCTGGTTGTCATGTCTCCGGTTTTGGCTCTGGAGATTTTAGTTCTTTTGCCAGTATGCAAAGTGCCATCAACTCAGGCTCTTTTGAGCAAAGAACAATAGAAGTTAAAAATATGCCCCCAAGCTATGCTCCAGATGGAAGACCTAAGGAATTCACCCCTGAAGAATTAGAATTGGTTCGCTGTTGGATTAAAGGCGGTTACCTAGAAAACTAGTATAAGCCTCTTCAGAAATCTGCTTCTTTCTTACTTAAAATATACGCGGCAATATAGTTGCCCTCATTATTCCAAATTTACAATCAATGAAATACAGTCTCCTACTCCTGTTTCTATTTTCCTTTGTAACAATACATGCACAGGAACAAAATAATTTTGTATTCAATACTTTCAAAGACCGACGAGTCATTAACAGTCACTCTGTAGAAACCTTACAAAAACGCCAACTTGATGTTCGTATTGCCCACCGATTTGGCGACTTGGCTGGAGACAATGGCGGTTGGAACAATTTCTATGGTTTAGAAAACGCTGCCGATGTTTTACTTGGCGCAGAATATGGCGCTACGGATGATCTGACATTGGGACTTTTCAGAACGAAAGGAGCTTCTAATTTTAACGCCATTATCAATGGTCAAGCGAAATATCGAATACTTCGCCAAAAGGAAGAAGGAATGCCACTCACTTTATCGGTGCTTGCTTTTACCGGTGCTTCTACAGCGAAGAAAGGAGATGATCCGGAACAGCTTAATTACTTTGACAAAACAGCTCACCGATTTATTCACGGCGTGCAAATCCTAGCAGCTCGAAAGTTTTCAGATGTTTTTTCTTTACAAATATCTCCAAGTTTCATTCACCGAAATGTAGTTCCTTTTGGAGAAGAAAATAACATCATTAGCGTGGGCGCAGCTACGCGAATTCAGCTGACCAAAGTTATTGGTATCCTCGCAGATGTGAATATTCCAGTTTCTGGCTTACAAGATGTAGATGACGCTACCATCCCTTTTGGCCTTGGTTTTGAATTTGATACCGGTGGTCACGTTTTCCAATTGAACTTTACTAATTCAAGAGGACTCTCCGCAGTCGATTATATTCCAAATACAACATCGAAATGGGGCGATGGAGAATTCCGAATGGGATTCACGATTTCGAGATTATTTAATTTGTAATCTAACAAACCTACAAAGTCACCTGATGAAAAAAGCAATAGTTCTACTCATACCAGCCTTTATCCTTTTCTGTAGCTCTCTCTCCACTAAAGTGGAAGTTAGCAAAGACAGTCCTGTTTGGGAAGTCTTAATGAAATTAGGCGAAGAAGCACCAAATCATATGCCCAACACCAGCATCAGAGGCTACAGTGTGGAAGCAGGAAAAGACATTTCCTTATACGGCATAGCTAAAGATGCTAATGGCAAAAGAATAAAGTTGCAGAGTAAACACTTCGTTTGTACCTCTTGTCACAACATTGAAAAGGAAGATCCCGATTTGACGAAGCACGACCCTCAGGCCCGGTTGGACTTTGTCGCAGAAAAAGGCTTGCCGTTTCTACAAGGCACAACGCTTTATGGTGCTGTCAATCGCAGTTCTTTTTACAATGATGATTATGAAAAAAAGTATGGTGATCTCGTTATACCTGCTCGAAACTCACTTAGAGAATCTATCCAACTTTGCGCAAAAGAATGTTCTCAGGGACGTCCGCTAAATACATCAGAATTGGAATCCGTCCTAGGTTACCTATGGACTTTAGAGCTTAAAATGGGAGACTTGAACTTGCCGGAATCAACCTACAGCGAAATAGAAAAAGCCGCCAATGGAAACGGTGATAAAAAAGCCATGGCCAGTAAAATAAAAGAACATTACGCACAAGGTTCTCCAGCGCATTTCATTGAACCACCTTCAGATAGAAAACGATCGTCAGGCCTAACCGGAAACGCAGATAATGGAAAGAAAATATACGAACTCAGTTGCCTACATTGCCATAAAAATGAGCGCTATTCGTTTTTTAGTCTTGACAATAGCAGACAAACGTTTCGTTATTTGAAAAAGAACTTTGGAAAATATGACCACCGATCCATTTATCAAGTAGCGAGATATGGAGCACCTCCTAAACCAGGCAAGCGAGCTTACATGCCGCAATACCCCGTAGAGAAGCTAAATCGGCAACAAATGGAGGATTTGCGTGCGTACATTGTTAAAAAGGCTAGACGCTAAGGGATTTATAGTTCCCAACCCCAGCGCTCCCAGTCCTCTTCAAAATCTATATCTGACAACTCGGGTAAAAGGCCGCAGGTCTTCCCGAGCCCTTCGATTACTTTCATCGTATCTGGAAAAACGGCATCCGTACTCCAAGCGATGTCATTAAAAACCCTGGGCTCAAAATACGACATCCCCAATAAGTAATAACCACCATCCATAGCAGGACCAATGACAAAATCATGGCCTTCTAGTTTCGTAAAAGCATCACTAACAATATCTGGCGTCAAAGAGGCACAGTCACTCCCTATGATCACTACCTTTTGGTTGTCTTCAAAAGCTGTAGCGAAAGCTGTTTTCATTTTAACCCCTAAATCTCCTTCCGCTTGTAGCGCTTTCTGAAAATCTTCGTTAGACCATTTGTCTTCAAAGTTGATCCACTGACTATAGAATAGCAGGCGATTCGCGTTCGTAGCGAGTGCAACATTTCGGGTATGCCCCATCAGCGCTTTATATATGGCCAGCGCTTTATCCTCACCAACAGTAGCGGCAAGACGGGTTTTCACCTTGCCCTTTTCAGGATTTTTAATGAAGGTTATTAAAGCGGTAGTGTTATTTTTTTGCATGTGAAGTCCTTGTTGGAAAAAACGTGTTAGAGTCTACTAGATGTATTTAACTAAAAACATGAGTTATCCCAAAAGTAGGATGTGCACGTACCAAGTAAGAGTGAATACTCACACAGAGAGCGCAGAGGCCGCAGAGCGATACGCGAAAAATACGTTAGCCCGCCCGTCTAACGACAGTCGGACTGGCCCGCCCGTTCCGGTACGGACTGGCTCAGTGCTCTCTGCGCTCTCTTCGTGATGAAAAATACGATAGGTACTCTCTTAATATCGTGAATTTTCGAAAGTGTATACTTTTACATATGGGATGACTCCTATTTTAAGATGAAAACTGTTGTCTCTAAGACGATGACTTCTTCTTGTCCTTTTTCTTCTCCTCCTCATAAATCTCCTTTTCGTCTTTCAATTTTTTGGACACTGCTGAAAATGGCCCTTTCACCACTTCTGCTCCATCCGACAAACCACTCAAGACCTCAATATAATCATCATCTTGAATCCCTGTTTGCACTTCGACCATTTTTGCTTTACCGTTTTCAGAAAGGAAGACAACTTCTAAAATATCTTCATCATCCGCCTTTTCTTTATCTTCTGAATCACTATCTTCATCATCATTGTCTTCATCCTTTTCTCTGGTGGTAACCGCTTGGATGGGAACACAAACAACTCCCTTTTTCGTCTCCGTAGTTATATCAACAGAAGCAGACATACCAGGACGGAACGGGTACGGTTTGTTAGGAGAAATAAGGTCTTTGTACGAATCGGGATCAATTCTGATTTTGACAACGAAGTTAGTAACCTGATCCGTGGTAAGCGCGCTGGAGCTGGCACCGGTTGCAGAGTTTGCGATTTCAGTAACTACTCCTTTAAATTTTCGGTCAATATAAGCATCTACTTCTATACTGGTTTCATCGTTTAGCGAAACACGAAGGACATCGGTTTCACTGACATCTACCTGAACTTCCATAATGTCGAGATTGGAGAGTCTCATGATTTCGGTACCTGTCATTTGTGCGGTTCCAACCACACGTTCACCTTGTTCTACATTAAGCATAGAAATGATACCGTTTACCGGAGCATAGATCGTAGTTCGCCGGAGGTTGGTTTGTAATTCTTTCAGTCCCGCTTCTTGGCTTTTTACAGTAAAGGAAGCTGCTGCCACTTGTTGTTTAGCAGATTCGAGACTTGCTTCAGCGGCCTGTTTAGAAGCATTGGCAGAGCGAAGGTTGGCTTCCAATGTTTTCAAATTAGAGAGAGAAGCCTCAAAATCCGCATCGGAAATAACGCCATCTTTGAAGAGCTGATCATTTCTTTTATGAATGGATTTTGTGTTTTCGATCTGTGCTTTGATTCGGTCTATTTCAGCATCGGCTTGTATGAGCTGCGCTTTGTTTCCTTCAGTCGCAGCTTTAGAATTCGCCATGTTCGCTTTAGCATTATTCACACTGGCGCGACCTCTTTCTACTGCCGATTGATACGCATCTGGATCAATACGAAGCAACAACTGCCCTGCACTGATGGAATCTCCTTCTTCCACAAAAAGTTCTACGATTTCTCCAGATACATCGGAGCTGATTTTGACTTCTTTTTCTGGAAAGACCTTACCACTAGCAGACACGGTTTCCTTAATGGTTCGCTTGCTGACTTTATCCAACTCTACTGGAATACCTTTTTTCTTTCCCTTGCTTTGGATGACCGCTGCCACAATTAGCAATGCAGTGACACCAAGTAGTATCCAAATGAGTTTGTTGTTTTTAGGTTTTGCCTTTGTTTTTTTCATTTTCCCTATGTTTTGATAGACAGTAATTTTCCCTTTTTATGGCTTGTGTTTAGACTTACTAATGTAGAATTCCTCACATAGAGACCACAGAGCGAGATACAAAAAAGACGCACGTTCGCTCTGCGCTCTCTGCGTGAGGAAAACACGACGGAAGGGCCTAGCGAAGCGTTATTTTATTCCCTTCATAAAAGTCCACCACCTTTAAAGTATACAAGTAATTATATTTTGCAATAATCAAATCTACCTCTGCCTGATCCAATCTATTTTTTGAAGATGTAAACTCAAACGTATTTATGGCCCCCAATTCATAGCGCTTCTCCGTATTTTTATAAGCCTCTTGCAATGCACTTACTGTTTTTTGAGAAGCTTCATATTGCTTTGCAGCTGCTTTAGCTGCCGCGATCGCACGTTGGATATCTGTTTTCAGTTGCTGCTCATTCTGTGTGTTGGTAATCCTCTGACTGATGATGTTTAGTTCTGCACGTTGGATGGCGATGTTGGTTTGGTTGGCGTTGTAAATGGGAATTCTGATGTCTAAACCGAGACCTTGTCCGAAGTTGTCAGAGAGCTGTCCGAAGTAGGAGCGCTCTGGATAAACTACTGGTGTGAAAAAAGTGTTAAGTGTTGCTCCAGCTCCGTCAATCAGTACGGCTTGTGGAGGGCTTGTTTCTCGCGGTAACTCGTTACCATTTGTAAAATCCAGCGCTTTATCTGACCAAAAAGAGTTCATACTTCCCGACAAACTAACTGTAGGAATCCGCAAAGCTTTTGCAATAGCAATTCCCAACTCCGCGCTCTTTAACCGAATATTTCCAGCCTTAATAATAGGTTGATTATTGTAAGCCTTATTGTAAATATTACGAAGTACAAAAGATTCTGGATCTTCACTATTCGAAATAATGACTGTTGGTCTTTCAATAGTTAAGTCGAAGTCGGGTTCTAAGGTCATAAGTTGCTTTAAAGTCAGATAATTGAGATCGACGTTATTTTCTTGTGTAACAATTACCTGTTCATTTCCAGCGATAGTTGCTAGTATATCTAAGCGATCAGCCCGAGGCAAGGTACCCGCCTGAATCAGCTTATCTGTTTGTGCCAATTGATTTTTGGTTTGTTCCAATTGTTTTTTTGCATTCTCCAATTGCTCTTCAGCAAATAGGATATTAAGATAAGCCTCCGCAACTTGTAAGGCCAATACAGAAGCTATATTTTCTTTATCTGCGCGAGCAGCATCTTCATTGAAACCACTTTGACGGATGGTATTTTTGATTCTACCTCCATTATATAAAGTAACATTACCAAATACACCTACACTATTAGAAAGACGGGTTTCATTGGTAAAGGAGTTAGTAGTTGGATCAACCGTTCTACCAAAGTTTACATCTCCATTGTAGGAACCGTTAAGGGTGGGAAGCCGAGCATTTTTACTTTCCTCAGAACTTAGCTTAGCGCCTTTGAGGCCGGCGTCCGCCTGCTCCATACTTAAGCTGTTATCTACAGCTTTTTGAATACATTTTTCAAGGGACCACACCTCCTGGCTATTGATATTGCCAAAAATAAGGAAGGAGGATAGAATTAGAACGCTGATTTTTTTATACATTCGATTTTAGTTTTTTCTTTCACGAGTTACAATAGTACTGACTTATAATAAGCTGTACTAATATTTTATATCAAGAGTTGCCAAATGAGGATTAAAAATAGGTAGATATAGATAGAAGTAAGGGGACCAATGAACCAGATAAGGTCAATAAGGCGAATATGGCTTACCATTAGACAATCGCGAGAAGCCCTTTTTCTATAGCAACCGACTCTTCAATTCCCTTAATATGTTAGGAATTTATGAGCTAGGTAGAATTTGATGTAGAGATCTAGATTCAATTGACTTCTTATATTTCTATATAGGTGCAACCCTCAAAATTTCTTGCTGTCTTTAAAATCGAACAACCACTACAGAGAAACCAAAATATTGAATTACGCCAATACGCATAGAGACATTGTTGAAGCCTGTAGATCTGGAGAACGATCTGCACAGTATGCTCTTTACGAAAAATACTCAGCCGCCATGTACAACATCTGTTTACGGATGCTTCGTAATGAATTGGATGCTGAGGATGTGCTACAGACCTCTTTTATGGATGTTTTCGCTAAATTACATACTTTTCGATACGATGCATCGATAGGTTCCTGGATCAAAAGAATTGTAGTTAATAATTGTATCAATTTTTTGAAAAAGAAACGACTAGATTTAGCGGAACTAAAAGATAGCCATCAGCCAATTGACGAAGGACGTGAAGAAGTAGATTTGCCATACAATATTCAAGAGATACAAGAGGCCATCTATCAATTGCCGGACGGTTATAGAGTTGTCTTTAACTTATATTTGATGGAAGGTTATGATCATCAGGAAATCGGAGAAATATTAGGCGTATCGGAAACAACCTCAAAATCACAATATAGTAGGGCAAAGAAAAAATTGAGGAGTTTGCTGAGAGAAGAACCGAAAGGTCAGAGGCCTTAAAATCAATACTTGATCGCAAGAATATTTTTTAATATCCAATTTTTATAATTTTATTAACCCTTATTCTAGATCATTTTGCGTTACAAAGAACTAACAACTACGTCTGCATTAAGCAGGCTGAATACCTGCCCTGACCTTATAGAAGGGTGAACGATTAACTAACAATAGAATCAAAATTCATTTAACGCTTTAGGAAAATGGACAACTTAGAAAAATACATCAGGGAGAACAGAGCGGCTTTCGACAGGAAGCAACCTCCCAAACGCATCTGGGAAGAACTGGATAAAGCACTTCCACAAAAAAAAAATAAGACCCTACGTTTGTGGCGAGGCTTTCGGGTAGCGGCGGCGGTCTTATTATTGCTCAGTGTAGGAGGAGTGTTAGGAAATTACATGGCGAATAAGAATTTTGCGGCTGAAAACATTGCCAGTAAATTGCCAGACGATTTCACAGAGTTGGAAAATTACTACCAACAGGAAGTCTCTTCTAAAATGAAACAGTTGACCAATGTGAATATGGACAAGGATCAGGTTACATTGGACTTAGACCAATTAGATGCTGCGCTGGAAGAATTAAAAGAAGACATCCTATCGGCCCCTAAAGGAACAGAAGAACAAATCATCAACGCGATGATTCTAAATTATAAGACAAAAATTGATCTGCTCGAAACAATTATGGTGCGCATAAAAGCAAAGAGCGATTCTACTACACCAATTAAAAATAACGGAGAAAATGAAAGAATTAATCTTTAATAACATAAACAAAAAAGTACTGCTGGTGGCACTACTATTCGGAATGTTAGCAAGCATTTCAGAAGCTGCGATCCCTTTTCTTAAGAAGAAAGAGTTTACCAAAAAAATAGAGAAGACCTTTGACATTTCAGCAGATGGAAAGGTAGACCTAAGTAATCGCTATGGACAAGTGACCGTAAAGACCTGGAGCGAAAACAAGGTAGAGATCAGTGTTTTAATCAAGGTGAATTCCAAAAATGAAGAGGCTGCTGAAGAAACTTTCGACCGAATCGATATCGAATTTTCTAATAGTGCAAACTATGTTTCAGCAGCGACACACATCGAATCAAAATCCTCCTCAGGTAGTTGGGTCAACTGGATAGTAGGCAATAGTTATTCAAGTGATGACTATAGTATTCACTACACTGTACAGATGCCCGCTAGTAATAATTTGGCCGTCGCCAATAAATATGGAAACACTGCCGTAGAAGACATCGAGGGCGATGCCAACATGACCATTAAATATGGAAATATTGACATGGGAAATGTAGGTGGCGAATTCTCATTGAACCTCGGATATGGTAATGCCACTTTAGGGAACTCCGGTAATGCTGACGTGACTATTAAATATAGCAACTTCAAAATGAAGAATGCAAAGGACCTACGGATTGAGAGTAAGTATTCTAAGATGAAAATTGAGGAAGCTATTGACGTAAGAAGTCAAACCAAATACGACTCCTATACCTTTGGTAGCATTAGAAGCTTACGAAATGAAGGCAAATATGACCATTTCAATATCGAATACTTAGAAGATGTTGAAATGGAAACCAAATATACCGATCTTGATATTGAAAACCTCAAACAAAGTGCAGACGTAGCGATGTCTCATGGAGGGATGAATGTAAGAAACCTGGAGTCTGGTTTCAGAGACATTCGCTTGGAGGGACGATATACCGACTTTAAGATTGGCGTATCCGGTGATTTTCGATTAGATGGACAATCAAGTTATGGCGATATTCGCTATCCAGATGGAATGGAGATACATATTGATAAGGAAAAATCAAATGAACATGAAGTAGAAGGTTATCGAGGTAGTAAGAATGGCGGGTTGATTAAGGCGCGATTGGATTATGGAAGTTTGAAATTGCATTAGATTAAACGGTGAACGGTTTTACGATTTACGGTGGACGGCCACCCTTACGATTGCATTTGGAGTAACTCTATTAAATTGGATTAACAATTTCTAGTAAATAGACGAACGCTCGTTTTTTGACTAAACGTCAGGAAGCGAGCGTTTTCTATTGCAGCTCCGGAACCCCAGACCTGCAGCTTCTCTTCCAAACGTAAGTTATTTATTAAGTACTAAACCACAGAAATTCCCTATCTTGCCTTCCTTTTATACTTTGGGAACGCAGAATCTATAACTATTCGATTTGACATCGAAAAATTTATTTCCTCCTTGCCCCTGAAGAAAACAAAGAATCACAAACTATACACATGAAAATTCAATTCTGCGGTGCAGCACGCGAAGTAACTGGAAGTTCTCACTTAATCACTTTAGACAGTGGCTATAAAATACTATTAGATTGCGGACTGTATCAAGGCCGTAATAAAGAGATGAAAAATTTCAATTCCAACTGGCTTTTCAAACCGGCCCAAGTGGATTGTCTTGTTCTTTCTCATGCACACATCGACCACTGTGGACGTATCCCGAAATTGGTAGCCGATGGTTTTACCGGTGACATTGTTTGTACTCATGCCACTAGAAGCCTTTGTGCAATTATGTTGTTAGATTCTGCGAAGATACAAGAGCGAGATGCTTTTTATCACAATAAGCGGATTGCAAAGAAAAAGGGTCGAAAGAACAAAAAGAAGAAATTAAGAAAACCGTTATATACCGCCGCGGATGCAACTGCCGCTATGGAGCAATTTGTAGGAGCCGGTTATGAGCGTTGGACCCGAATCAACGAAAATGTAGAAGTATTGTTCAGAGATGCCGGCCATATACTTGGCTCTGCCAGTGTGACGCTTCGGATTACGGAAGGGGAGAAAGTGACTCGCATTGGGTTTTCTGGAGATATCGGCAGACCGAATCGTCCGATACTTCGAGACCCAATTCCAATGCCGAAAGTGGATTACTTGATCTGTGAATCTACTTATGGAAATAAAGTACATGAATCGGCCCCAAATGAGACCACTCGTTTTTTGGAAATCATAAAAAAGACCTGTGTAGAGAAAAAAGGAAAGCTCATCATTCCTGCTTTTAGCGTAGGACGTACCCAAGAGATCGTTTATATGCTCGATCAAATGGAAACAAAGGGCTTATTGCCAAGTATTCCTGTTTTTGTAGACAGTCCTTTAGCGGTAAATGCAACGGTGATCTTCGGTTCGCATCCAGAATGTTTTGACAATGACCTCCATGAGTATATGTTGATTGATGACAACCCTTTTGGTTTTAATAAATTGACTTATGTTCGGGAAGTAGCTATTTCTAAATCGTTGAATAGCATTAAGGGAGCGGCCATCATTATCAGCTCCTCAGGGATGATGAACGCGGGAAGAGTACGTCATCACCTTTTCAATAATATTGACAATGAAAAGAATACGCTGCTGATTGTAGGCTACTGTTCGCCAAATACACCGGGAGGGATGCTTCGTGACGGAATCACCGAAATTAAATTATTCGGAGAAGTGAAGCCCGTTAATGCAGAAGTGGAAATTATGGATTCTTTTTCTGCTCACGCTGATCGAGAGGAAATCTCCGACTTCATTAAAAACCAGAAAAAAACGGCCAAGAAAATTTTTCTTGTTCATGGAGAACTGGATCGGCAACAAGCATTGCGAGAATTTCTAGCGAAAAAAGGCTTTAATAAAGGAGTAGAAATTCCGAAATTAGGACAGGTGTTTGCTTTGGATTAGTTGGAGTCTTACATCATTATTAGCCGTTACGAAGGTAGATGGGGGGAATGCCGTCAACTTAAGGAACTCAGAGGGAAGGCTTTCAGAACTTTTACTCTTCTCTTTGCTGCCCACGAAGTTCCGAAAACCACTAAGTTGACGACATTTAGATGGGGGGGGTCTCACTACTGTGCAACAAATGTCTTCAAATGGAAGAAGGAACCTCATCTACCTATAACTATAAACTGTCTGTCATCAAGCAATTTCATCATCCGTAATCATTTGATGCAGCATCTTGTCACAAATTGGCGTTTCTTTGAGTATAACACGTAAGATAGCTACCCTCATAATTACTCCCTTAACATTATCCTAATAGTAAGAGCAGCAATATCCGTCTCTTCATTGCGGTTATTGATCCGTAAAAAAAGTCATATGTCAAATAAAATTACCTCCAACTTCCGCTGGTTTACTGGCACTTCCCTTGTCCTTTTACTAGTCGCTCTATCGACTTATTCTTGTAAAAAATACGAGTCAAAAGACGTTATTCTTGATGGTTATGATGCGGAGTATGCCATTCCCCTAATTAATACGAGTGCGACTTTGCAGGATTTATTGGAAAATTTCGACAGTACTACTTTTATACAATTCGAAGACGACGGCTTAATCACACTGAATTACAAAGGTTCAGTAAATGCAAAGACTTCTAGCGAAATATTCAATGTACTCGGTAATTACGATTTCGTTCCAATCCCACTTCAAGACACAAATACTTATATTCCATACAATGCTGTAGACGGAGTTGATCTTGATTATGCCATTCTAAAAGAAGGATTACTTAGATGGGGCTTTGAATCAGAACATTTGGAACCCGTTGAGGTAACCCTGACTATGCCAACCATGACTAAAGATGGAATCCCTTTTTCAGAGACACGAACTGTTGCTGCTTATAGTGGTTCTGGGGATCCGGTAATTGGAGGAAATTTTATACCTGGAGTAGATGTTACAGGTTACCGCCTGGAAGCTATTAATGATACCATTTACATAGAATACGTTTCTGTTGGCCAAAACACTGGTATTAGAGACACCTTAAAATCTTGCAATGTGGTATTGGAAGGTTTGGTTGCTTCCTATGTGGAAGGTTATTTGGGAAATGATTTGTACGACTTAGAACGCGATACCATTGTCATTGATTTCTTTGATAACTGGACGCGTGGGGATGTTTATTTTGAAGACCCAAGATTAACCTTAAATATTGAAAACTCCTTTGGTATTCCAGTTCGTTCGAAAGCGGACGTTGTTAATGTAGTTACTGCTTTGGGTCAGTTACTGCCTCTAGAATCAGACTACCTTGATCAAATCGACATAGCCTATCCAGCTCTAGATGAAGTTGGGGTAATAAAATACACCAGCTTCGATTTCACTAAAGAGAATTCTAATATAGATGTTTTATTAGGGTCTAATCCGGTAGCGGTAGATTACGATGTTGACGCTGTTCCTAACCCAGATTCGCTCACTTCCATCAGAGGTTTTATGACTGACTCTAGTTACTTTAAAGTACAAATGGAAGTGGATCTGCCTATTTACGGTTTGGCCTCTGGTTTTGAAGCACGAGATACGTTTGCCATTAATCTAAGTAATAGTTCAGATGTCATTTATGCAGAGTTCAAAGTTGTCACCGAAAATGAAATTGGCCTCGACGTCGCGATGCAATTGTACTTCGCTGATACGCTGGGCGTGGTATTGGACTCCATGTTTACAACGGATCCAATAATCATGGAAGCAGCGCCGGTTGATATAGATGGAAACCCGATTGGAGCTACGGAAAAAATTACCTTCAGTGAGTACGATGAAGATCGCTTCGAAGGTATTCGCGAAGCTACTCAACTACTGATGAAAGCGAATTTTTCAACTGCTAATGACGGTACACAATCTGTAAAAGTATATAAAGACAACGAAGTCCGCATTCGGGCAGGCATGAAATTGGGCGTTCGAGATTAAAGAGCGATCCCGAAGGGTGAATGTCCAGTGGAGACATTCAAACGATTTAACCGCTAAGCCGACGGGCAAGGAATGCACTTTTCAGTATGAAATAATGATTTACTATATATATAACCTAACTAATTTTCCTAACAAAGAATCAATTTTAATATTGTAGTCGTCGGTTATTTAAGTTGTTGCGTCTTTTAAGTTGCACATTTATATAGATGGCTGAATACTAAGATATGAAATTTGTTTTTTGTGAAATTCTAACTTAAAAAATGCTTAAAAACATACTACCCTTTCTTATAGCTTCTTTCTTTTTTCTTTCCGCTTCCGCTCAGAATGAATTGAGCCTGCAACTAATGCCCGAGCTTTTGCAGAGTACTAAGATGAATCCTGCATTGGCTCCCAAAGAAAAATTAGTCATCAGTTTACCTGGGCTTTTCGGCAACTACTATCACAATGTAGGTTCTGCCAATGAATTATTACAAAGTGTTAGTGATTCTACTGTTCGACTAAAAGTAGATGCCCTTTTAGCGAATCTATCCGATGAGAATACCTTGCGTCTAAATCAAGAATTTGAAAATCTACACATCAGCTATCGCATCAACGATAAAGTGACGCTTAGTCTTCACCAGGTCTCAAAATCCAGTAACTACCTTTTTTACCCGGAGACTTTGCCGAAGTTGTTTCTTCAAGGAAACAGTCAGTATATTGACCAAGATGTTGTTTTTGGTCCTGATCAACACACCATAGCTTATAATGAATTGGGATTTGGAACTGCATTTGATTTTGGAAAACTTAAAATAGGAGCGAAAGCAAAACTATTGTTAGGCATTGGTGACATTTCTACAAAACGAACAGACGCTTCTTTGTATACCGATCCGGACATTTATCAATTGACGATTAACAGTGACTACTTAATCAACAGTTCTTCCTTTAGTGAGGTCTTATTATTTGACACCTTGTCTGGCTACAATATTGAATACAGCTGGCGGGAAATGATCCGATTTGAAAATTTAACTACTAAGAACAAAGGTTATGCTTTTGACCTTGGCCTCAACTATGAAATCTCTGATCGGCTTTCTATAGGAGCGAGTGTTTTAGACTTGGGGAAAATTAATTGGACAAATGATGTGGTCAATTATACCAGCAAAGGTTCAAGTACTTTCTCTGGCTTGGATATCAAAGGAGCCTTAGCTGGAGACTCCATATCGCTTTCAACAGCCATAGATACAGTGCGAACTATATTCGACTTCCAAACGAGCATTGATGATTACTCCACAACAATTCCAACGAGAATCTACTTCAATGCTACTTATAAACTCAACGATAAAATCCAACTAGCTGCCACTGCAAATAACGAATTCTATCGAGGCCGCAACTTCTTTGCATTTGGAATTGGGGGACACTATACCCTCAATGAGAACTTCTCTGCTGGCTTGACCTATAGCGTCCGAAACAATGCTTATTTTAATATCGGTCTCAACCTCATTGCACGAAAAGGGCCTGTTCAGTTCTTCTTAGCAACAGACAATATTGTTATAGCTGTTCAACCCTATGGCCATAATAATGTAAATGCACGTGCTGGATTAAACTTGGTTTTTAATGATTTAAAAAAACGGTAAAACAACCCCAACTTCAACTCCAATCTCGACAGCAAGTTCAAGTTCAAAACACTTAATTCTCTCCGATTAATCTCGAAACAAAGGAATTGAAGCTGCTGTCGAGGTTGCTCTTGAAATTAAAAACCCTCTTTGACTAAGCCCTATTTTTTTCATAACTTTGGTTAAATCGAGATTGTCCTACCAAGTGTGTCAATCCTCTCGCAGCCCTTAATCCCTAAAGGGAAATCCGCCCGCTGACACACTTTATGAAACAGTCCCGTTAAATCGGTCTATAGCTCTTCTAAGTAATATTGAAAAATATGGAGTAATTTCTCAGCTATGTAAAACCAAAAAATTATGACAAAGTCCTACGCTTTACTACTATTGGCTTTTATATTTTTCCACCAAAGTACCTCTGCCCAAAACGTGGAAGGCTGTGATGGTGTTCGTTACTATTACGATGTTTTTAATGACGTATCTAAGACACTAGAGCAATATGGTTCGAATATGTTGGCCGATGGAAACCCCATTAATTTAGAAATGGATGTTTTTCAACCCCTAGGAGATGACGTTGAAAAGAGGCCACTTATCATTTGGGCACATGGAGGCGCTTTTGTAGCAGGAGAGCGATCAGAGATGGATACACTTTGTTATCTATTTGCTAAAAAAGGATTTGTTACGGCTACGATGAGTTACCGCTTATATCCGCTCACCTTAGGCATTCCTGATTCTTTAGATATGTTGGATGCAGCCATCAGGGCTATTGGAGATATGAAAGCTGTCGTTCGCCATTTTCGTGAGGACGCAGCTACGGAAAATAAATATAAAATAGATCCCAATCATATTTACGTCGGTGGAGCCTCTGCAGGAGCCATGATGGCTGTACAGGTTGGATATCTTGATAATGATGACGATATCCCCGATTATTTTACAGATGTATTGGCGGTCAATGGAGGTCTGGAGGGGAACACAGGGTCGGCTCAAAATCAAAGTTATTCCTCGGAAGTACAGGGCGTTATTAATCTAGCCGGAGCCATTCACAAATTGGACTGGATTCAAGATGGAGACGTTCCCATCATGAGTTATCATGGCGATGAAGACGATGTAGTTCCTTATGGACATGGGTTTGCCAATGTGCTGGGTTTTGACTTTATGTCCGTCAATGGGAGTGGTTCCATTCACAATTACATCGAGTCTTTTGATATTCCCAACCTCCTCGTGACCGCTGTTGGGGCAGGCCATGAAAATGCATTCGGAAGTTCTTATTCCGAATTTCTGGACAACTTTATTGAGGAAGGCCAAGTGTTTTTGCATGAGCTACTTTGCCAAGGCATAGCCATAGATGTAGATGAATTGTTAAATAAAGAGCCTATTGAAGCTTTTCCAATTCCGTCTAGTGGTATAATTTCTGTAAGGCTCCCAGACGTCAATGCGCCTTATGACTTAATGGTATATGACATAACAGGCAAAGCAATTTTCACGCAAAGTCAACAAAACGCCAAAATGGTCCAATTGAAAAAAGAGCAAATAGGGCAGGGATTGTTCTTCGTGGAAATAAGAACAGCGAAGGAAACAGAGGTACTGAAGGTCATTTTTGAGTAGATCGTCCCAATAAAACCCTAAATTCGTCTAAAGCAGACTGTCCTTTACCAACAAATCCCTATTTTAGCTGTTGAATTAGAAATCAGTACAAAAGAACTAAACAACAGTATTTATGGGATCTCGAAAAGTTGACGTAAATCCATTCAACTCTATATTAAGCATTGTATTCTTGGTGGCCATCTTCATTGGTTTGTATTATTTGGTCACAGGTTTTCTTAAGCTATTGGCTTATTTAACACCTGTAATGTTTATCGCGGCCTTGATCATTAATCATAAAGTGGTACTAAATTATGGTAAATGGCTCCTCAACACCTTAAAAACTAATTTCCTCCGTGGTTTAATATTGACCATACTAACAATCGTTGGTTTTCCTGTAGTTTCTGGGTACTTATTGCTAAAAGCCATTTTGTCTAAGAAAGTAGAAAAACTGCAAGAAGATTTTCAAAAGCGAACCCGACCAGAATTTGCCGACTTTGAGGAAGTACCAGATACAGAAGCAGACTTTGAAGATTTATCAGATGAAAAACCACTAGACTTAAACGCACCCAAACCCATCAAACCAGAAATCAGACAGACCAATGCACCGAAACGAAATGAAGACGGGGGCGAGTACGATCAGTTTTTTCAGTAAACTAAATAACAACGAATTGCTCCTCCATTGCTAATCTATCTACTGGTCTCCCTTTTCCTATTCTGTTGCTACGCATTGCTGATGATGCGCTACTATCTTGACTGGAACGCCATTCCTGTCTACAAGCCCAAGACTAAGCATTCGACTAAACAAACGAAAGTAAGCATCCTCGTTCCCGCTCGTAACGAAGCTACAAATATCGAGGCTTGCCTAAAAGCACTTCTTCTACAAGACTACCACAAATTTCTTTTCGAAATCATTGTCATAGACGACCACTCAGAGGACAATACAGCAAAATTCGCAGAAGCCTTTGAAGATCCTCGGATCCGAGTACTCCGCCTGGCCGATTATCCAGACTTCCCTCAACAAGCATTTAAAAAATTAGCATTAACTACAGGAATCAAAGAAGCTTCT
This sequence comes from uncultured Saprospiraceae bacterium, assembly GCA_964508085.1. Lineage (GTDB taxonomy): Bacteria > Bacteroidota > Bacteroidia > Chitinophagales > Saprospiraceae > CALGLS01. The sequence goes on from CAZDTI010000075.1 coordinate 17,207, forward strand.
GGCGAATTGATTGTCACTACAGATGCAGATTGTTACATGGGGCCTTCCTGGCTTTCTTTGATCGTTACATATTATGAATCGCATAAAGTAAAAATGATTGCAGGGCCGGTAAACATGACAGATGAAAAATCATTGTTAGAAAAGTTTCAGTCTCTGGACTTTTGCGGTATGATGGGGATTACCGGCGCAGGAGTAAGCAAAGGATATATGCTCATGGGCAATGGAGCAAATATCGCTTACGCTAAAAATGCTTTTGAAAAAGTAAATGGTTTTGAAGGCATCGATCACCTCGCTTCTGGGGACGATATGTTGCTGATGCAAAAAATAGCAGCGGTTTATCCTGGGCAAGTTCACTATTTAAAAAATGCAAAGGCAACGGTTTATACAAAAGCACAAGCCACCTGGAGTGATTTTATCCAACAACGAATTAGATGGGCTTCCAAATCCTCCGCTTATCCACAAAAGGGAGTGACCTTACAATTGGCCATTGTGTATTTATTTTGTTGGAACTTGATCGTAAATTTCGCTTTAATTCCTTTTTGGGAATTCGCCTGGATGCTCGCCATTGGACAATTGGTTGTAAAAATGGCCGTAGATTATTTACTACTAAGCGCAATGACTTCTTTCTTTTCTCGAAAGGACTTGATGCGTTCCTTTCTCCCCTCTCAGTTGCTCCATATCCTTTACATCATCGGAATTGGAACTTTGGGCAACCTCATAAAGCGCTATAGATGGAAAGGAAGGAAAGTCAGCTGAATTTATTTAGCCTTCCAATTAAAGAATTTTGTTTAAACTTTTTTAAAAATCATTAAACAAAATAGCTTTTTTATTGTCTTCTCTTCATGAATGTACTTCATCTTTTATTTACTTCAATATTAATTTTAAATAGCGTGATTCTTTTTGATTCTAAGGAGAAAAGTAACCTCAACAATTGGTCTATAGTAGATGATGTGGTAATGGGCGGGCGGTCTGATGGTCATTTTGAAATTAATGAGAAAGGAATTGGTGTTTTTCACGGAGTGGTTTCTCTGGAAAACAATGGTGGTTTTTCCTCTGTGCGTTATCGCTGCAATCAAAAGAATCTAACAACATTCAAAACGGTAGAGATCCGACTAAAAGGAGATGGTAAACGTTATCAATTCAGAGTAAAATCGGAAATATACGATCGACATTCTTACATCTATCATTTTGAAACAGGGACGGAATGGGAGACCATTGAAATTCCATTAGCAGATATGACTCCCGCCTTTCGAGGAAGAAGATTAGATATGCCTAACTACCCTAGAGAGGAGTTGGCAGAATTGGCATTCTTAATCGCTAACAAAAAAGCAGAATCTTTTCAGTTAGAGATTAGTAGTATTGTGTTGAAGTAAATTAACTATTAACCGTTAACTGTTAACTTTCCCACTAACGTGTCATTCGTGAACTCGGAAACGGTTAGTCGCTATTGGGAAACATTGTTTGTAATTAAACTGTTATGAAAAATTATTTAATCATTGGTGGTTCATCTGGAATTGGAAAATCATTGGCTCAGCTACTTGGGGCTACTGGTCATCAAGTGTATGCTACGTACAATCAACATCAGCCGGAGGACAGCATCGCTAATGTTCAATATTCTTTTGTTGATGTGATGGCAGAGAGCTTGGATTTGGATTTTCTACCAGAGCAGTTGGATGGTGTCGCTTATTGTCCGGGGAGTATCAATTTAAAACCTTTCCATCGGATAAAGCCCGCTGCCTTTGTGGAGGATTATCAGTTACAAGTTGTTGGTGCTGTGAAGGTACTGCAAACGGTGATGAAAAAACTAAAGGCCGCTGAGAATGCTTCTGTAGTACTTTTTTCTACAGTAGCAGTTCAGCTTGGTTTTAATTTTCATTCACAAGTAGCGGCATCAAAAGGTGCAATCGAAGGACTTGGAAGATCACTAGCTGCTGAGTGGGCACCTGCTATTCGCGTAAATACCATCGCTCCTTCACTCACCGATACGCCTTTGGCTGCTAAACTTTTGAGCAGTGAGGAAAAGAAGGAAGCGAATGCTCAACGGCACCCGATGAAAAAAATTGGTGATCCAAAGGACGTTGCTCAGATGGCGGCATTTTTGCTTTCTGATCAGTCTTCCTGGATGACAGGGCAAGTCTTACATTTGGATGGGGGGATGTCTGGCATTAAGTAAAGGGACAAAATAAATTCTTTAAGCATTTTAATAAATCTATAAAAAATAAAATTATGTTTGGTTTTTTTAAGAAGAAGTCGAAGCTCGATATACTCAATGATAAATATGAAAAGCTTCAAAAGGAGGCTTACCAATTGTCTACTTCAAATAGAACGCAAAGCGATCAAAAATATGCAGAGGCGCAAGAAGTACTAAAGGAAATTGAAGCATTGGAAAAAGCCAGCTAAAATGAAACGAGTATTTAATGAAGCGGACTTGGATCGGATTATCGAAATGGCTTGGGAGGATCGAACGCCTTTCGAGGCTATCCTTTTTCAGTTTGACTTAACAGAAAAAGAAGTCATTAATTTGATGCGTCGGAATTTGAAGCTGAAGAGTTTTAAGCTTTGGCGTAAGCGGGTGAATAGTGGTGTTAGCCAGAAGCATTTGAAGAAGCGGAGTGAAGATATTAAGCGATTTAAATGTTCGCGGCAGCGGTCTATTAGTGGGAATAAAATATCGAAGCGGTAACCCTTCGACTTGCTGTGCTCCCGTTCGGCAAGCCCGCCCCTTCCGATCATTTCACCTATATTCTGTAAAATGCAAAAAATAATTTAAAAAGGAGCTAGATTCAATAATGAACCCAGCTCCTTTTTTATTCTCAAAACAACATCCCTACATATTCCTTCTATACTGCCCTCCTACCTCATACAAAGCATTCGTAATCTGCCCCAAAGAACAAACCTTCGTTGTCTCCATCAATACATCAAAAATATTCTCATTGTTAATAGCTGCCTTCTGCAAAGCCGCCAACATCTTGTTGGAATATTCTACATCCGCTGCTTTCAAGTTTTCCAATGTCGTAATTTGATCTTGCTTTTCTTCCTCTGTAGCTCGGATGACTTCCTTAGGTAGTACCGTTGGAGATCCGTCTTTAGACAAGAAGGTATTCACACCAATGATTGGGAATTCACCAGTATGCTTCAAGGTTTCATAGTATAAAGATTCGTCTTGAATTTTACTACGCTGATACATCGTTTCCATAGCACCGAGTACGCCGCCACGTTCTGTGATTCTATCGAACTCTATTAAAACGGCTTCCTCTACCAAGTCAGTTAGTTCATCAATGATGAAAGCACCTTGTAGCGGATTTTCATTTTTAGCTAATCCTAATTCTCTATTGATAATCAACTGTATCGCCATCGCTCTACGGACGGACTCCTCCGTTGGGGTGGTAATCGCTTCATCGTAGGCATTCGTGTGCAGACTGTTACAATTATCATAAATAGCATAAAGTGCTTGCAGCGTTGTTCGAATATCATTGAAAGAAATTTCCTGAGCGTGTAAAGAACGGCCAGAAGTTTGAATGTGGTATTTTAATTTTTGAGAACGAGCATCCGCCTTGTATTTCAACTTCATGGCTTTCGCCCAAATCCGACGCGCCACTCTACCGATTACGGCATACTCCGGGTCAATTCCATTGGAGAAAAAGAAAGATAAATTCGGTGCAAAGGCGTTAATATCCATGCCACGACTAACGTAGTATTCCACGAAAGTGAAACCATTGGCCAAAGTAAAGGCCAACTGCGAAATTGGATTTGCTCCTGCTTCCGCAATGTGATAACCGGAGATGGAAACCGAGTAGAAATTCCGAACCGCATGGTCTATGAAATAGGCCTGCACATCTCCCATCAACTTTAGAGAAAACTCAGTGGAAAAAATACACGTATTCTGCGCTTGGTCTTCTTTCAATATATCTGCCTGAACCGTTCCTCTTACAGAGTTGAGCGCTTTTGCTTTTAGTGGCGCATAAGCTTCTGTATCCAAAACCTGATCTCCGGTGACACCTAACAATAGTAATCCGAGTCCATCATTTCCTTTTGGAATCTCGCCTCGGTATTGCGGACGGGGTGCACCTTTATCGTCATATAGTTCTTTCAACTTTGCTTCCACCAAGTGCTCCAACTTATTTTCTTTGATGTACAATTCACATTGCTGATCAATGGCTGCATTCATAAAGAAAGCACAGATTGTTGCCGCCGGACCGTTGATGGTCATGGAAACGGAAGTCTTTGGATTGCAAAGGTCGAAACCGCTGTATAGTTTTTTTGCATCGTCTAAGCAACAAACAGAGACACCGGAGTTTCCGATCTTTCCATAAATGTCAGGACGTAAATCGGGGTCTTCCCCATATAAAGTTACCGAGTCAAATGCTGTTGACAATCGGTTGGCAGGCATATCTAAAGAGACGTAGTGGAATCGGCGATTAGTTCTTTCCGGGCCACCTTCTCCAGCGAACATCCGGGTTGGGTCTTCACCTTGGCGTTTGAATGGGAATACACCGGCGGTATATGGAAATTCCCCGGGGACATTTTCCATTAGTACCCAACGGAGGATTTCACCCCAGTCTTTATAACGAGGCAATGCAACTCTTGGAATTCTGGAATGAGACAAAGAAGTCGTAAAAGTTGGAACGCGGATTTCTCTTTTTCTAACATGGTAAACAAATTCATCAGCTGCGTAAGCCTCTTTCTTCGCTTCCCAATTGTCTAGTATTCTTTTACAACTTCCGTCTAGGTCCAATTCTAGATCGTCATAAGTCTGTTGCAGCTTCTCTAACAATTCTTTTCCATCCTCTTGCTTTTCAATGACCTCCATTGACTGTTTCAGTCCAAAAAGCTTTCTGGCCAAATCGCACTGCCGATCTACCCAGCGATCATATTGACGATTGTTTTCAGAAATTTCAGAAAGGTAACGTGTTCTGGCAGGAGGAATGATGTAGATTTTTTCACTCATTCCTTCACCAGCATTGAAAGTAGAAGACAGGTTCGCTTTTGTTTTTTCGTCTATCAAATCTACCAAACTTCGGTAGAGCTGATTCATCCCTGGATCATTAAATTGAGACGCGATGGTTCCGTAAACAGGAAGTGTTGCTGGATCTACGTCCCATAGTTGATGATTTCGTTGGTATTGTTTTTTGACATCGCGTTGCGCATCCAAGGCTCCTCGTTTGTCAAATTTATTGATGGCAATCATATCTGCAAAATCGAGCATGTCGATCTTTTCCAATTGTGTAGCAGCACCATATTCTGGCGTCATTACATAAAGAGAAACATCAGAGTGATCTATGATTTCGGTGTCAGATTGTCCGATACCGGAAGTTTCTAAAATAATTAAATCGTAACCGGCAGCTTTCAAAATATCAACTGCTCCTTGTACGTGTTTGGATAAGGCGAGGTTCGATTGCCGAGTTGCCAAAGAACGCATGTACACTCGATCTTTGTTGATGGCGTTCATACGTATACGGTCTCCCAACAATGCTCCTCCGGTTTTTCGCTTAGATGGATCCACAGAAACAATTGCAATACTTTTATCCTCAAAATCCAACAAGAAACGACGAACCAATTCATCAACCAAGCTAGACTTACCAGCACCACCTGTCCCGGTGATTCCAAGAACCGGAATTGTTTTGTTAGAAATATCTTTCTGAATTTGCGACAACCATTCTTTATTCTCTTCTGGATAATTTTCAATAGCCGTAATCATTCTGGCTACTGTTCCTGGATCACGCTCTCCTACCCTTTTGACCTCTCCATTTAGGTTTTGACCAATTGGAAAATCACATTGCTGCATCAAGTCGTTAATCATCCCTTGCAGGCCCATCTTTCGGCCATCATCCGGCGCATAGATTCTGGCAATGCCATGCTTATGCAAATCTTCTATTTCTGTTGGCAGAATGGTTCCCCCACCTCCTCCAAATATTTTGATATGACCAGCGCCTCGTTCTTTAAGCAGGTCGTACATATATTTGAAAAATTCATTGTGGCCACCTTGGTACGAGGTAATGGCAATTCCTTGAACATCTTCCTGAATAGCAGTATTCACAATCTCTTGGACGGAACGATTGTGTCCAAGATGTATGATCTCTGCTCCGGAGCTTTGCATGATTCGACGCATGATGTTGATGGCAGCATCATGGCCGTCAAAAAGGGCGGCAGCAGTTACGAGACGAAGTTTGTTTTTGGGTTGGTATGGTGCGATTTTTTCCATGTTGTGGTTTAAACTATATCTATACTGGGTAAACTCATTTCGAGAACAAATTTACGAAAAAACGATGAAGGAAGCGATCTAAAAGACAACTGCAACCTTAACTACAAGGTCAATTCCCTGAATATGCTATTTTAAGGTCTCTAAGAAATTCCACTTATAAAACCTTCAATTTTCTACAAGCTCCATTATCTCTAACATTTCTCTGAGCATCATAGCTGTTGCTCCCCAAAGTACATGGTCTTCGACATCATAATAAGGTACTTTTTTCAAAGTCATGTTTTTAGATATCTTCATATCTCTTGTTTTAAGGGTCTCCGGCTTGGAAAAATCTTTGATTGGAACTTCCAAAATGGATCGCACTTCTGAAGGTTGTGGCTGGAAGGTGGGCGTTGTTTCTACATAACCGATAAAAGGAAATACTTGGAAATTACTGACCGGGATATAAAGTGGTGTTGTTGGCCCTAGTACTTTTACGGCTTCCATCGGTACTCCAATTTCTTCAAAGGCTTCGCGCAAAGCGGTGTATTCTAAGGAGGGGTCAGTGGATTCTTGCATACCTCCTGGGAAGCTGATTTGGCCACCGTGTTTATCGTCTGGGTGAGAGGATTGACGTTCGATGAAGGCGATGTGCCATTGTTCGTTTTTTGGATATAATAATGCTAGCACGCAGGCTGTTCTGGCATCTTCTGGAAGGTTTGTAGCGTGCTTTCGAATGGCGTGGGACATTTTGTCTTGGGCAGTTTTGCCGGGGAGTGTGGCTTGGAGGTTGGTTTTTATTTTTTGGATGAGGTTCATTTGATAATTTTTATGCATTGTAATTGAACTAAGCTATAAAGAAAAGTACCTTATCGCTTACTTTAAAACCTATTTTCTCTTTAAATAGTTAGATTACGAATCTTTACTTTAAAACAATTCGTATTATTTTTCATCAATAAATTGTCTCTAAGCAAATTCCAGACTATATTTGCAAAATATGATGTACTATCGACGAAAAATATTATTTAGCATTCTTGAAGTATTTGAAAATAAGTTGACTCGAACTCAAATGCAAAAACTTGCTTTCATTTATAGCCAAAGGCAAAAAAAGAAAGCTTACGAATTTATCCCTTACTATTTTGGATGCTACTCCTTTCAAGTCAATCAAGATTTACATGCTTTGACAAAACGGGGTTTCATTAATGAAGTAAAAGAAAATGGGTTCTCTTATTGGGTAAAAGCTGATGATACGAATTATAGCATTCAATTAAAAAAAGATGACAAAGAAATTCTTAGCAAACTACAGATTCAATTCAAAGGTTATAGCCAAGATGATTTAATACAGTATACATATACGAGATACCCATACTACGTAATAAATAGTACTATTGCCAATAAATACCTAAATGAAGAAGAACTAGCAATCGTCGCCCAGCAAAAGCCAGACTATAAAGAGAAAAAGTTATTTACTATAGGATATGAAGGAATTAGTTTAGAAAACTACATCAATAAGCTGCTCTTACAAAATGTAACTCTACTATGTGACGTTAGAAAAAATTCATTTAGTATGAAATATGGTTTTTCTAAAAAACAGCTAAAGTATGCTTGTGAAGCTGTAGGGATTTCATTTTTACATATTCCTGAGTTAGGAATAAATGGAGGCAAAAGAAAAGACCTAAAAACTATGGCCGATTATAATCAATTGTTTAGTGAATATGAAGCAACGACACTTGTTGATAACAAAGAACATCTTCTACGACTTGCAAATTTATTCACGCAATATAATCGTATCGCTTTAACTTGCTTCGAAGCTAGCCATTGCATGTGTCACAGAGGGCGTGTAGCCAACGCTCTTGAAGCTATTCCTGGATGGAATATCAAGACTAGCCACCTGTAATATAAAACCACAACAATTTAAGTTATGCGGGTAAAAGTATTAATTACCGTAGTTACATACCCCCTCCCATCACGTAGCTATGATGAATTAGTCTGTACGGCAGGAGTGCTAGAAAATGGGACATGGATACGAATTTATCCTGTACGTTTTAAATTTCTAACTGGCGCAAAAGACAAAGGAGGTTTTGAACAATATAAATACTCTTGGATAGAATTAGATGTTGAAAAGAGAACCGATGATTTTAGACCCGAGAGTCATTCACCAATCAACTATGATTTTTCAGATTTGAAAGTTCTAGGGTCTATTGATACTAGAGATAATTGGTCTCATCGAAAGCCGTATTGTATAAATAATCATTATACTGACTTAGCAAAATTAATACAGGACAGTAAAGCTCCTTCTAATAAATCATTAGGCATTAACTGACATTACCAATCAGAACGCCGATCCGAATAAAATTTGGGTC
>CAZDTI010000076.1:0-25653 GCA_964508085.1 uncultured Saprospiraceae bacterium
CCCAATAATAATAAGAGGCAGCAAATAACTTTTTTCATAAAGCGATTCCGTATTTCCAGTCAAAATCATACCTGCCCAAAAGTGGGGAGAACAGGCTATTGCATCATTCCCACAACCCTTGAGATAGTCGATTTTAGCAGTATTCATAGAGGCATCCTTTTGCATTCCAGATGCAAGGTTAAGATAAAAGAATTCCATTAGTTGAACCGTTTTTTGGTGTGGTACGGCCCATAAAGGTGCAATGGTAGTGGGGATATTGCGTTCACTAAATGAATTTGATAAAACCAAGGAGCTATTTGTTTTTGATAGGTTTCCAATAGGAGTATTACAGTTGTTTATTACTGCCATATTTGCTTTCATTATAGGCAAGTTTTCTACAGGAAAGTATTGATCATGAAAAGCAATAGAAGGTTTTTTTTCTGTAGTGGTATGTGTGTTGAATACTACGATATTATGTTCGTCTCCTGACCAAATGTTGTGGAAATTAGCGGCGGTAGCTTCCGCATTAATCCATTTTTCAGATTGAAATTTTACTTCCAAAAATCGAATGTGGCCTGGTGTGCCCTTTAGAGGGATTAGGCCATGTTTTTTGAACTTCATTGGCGCAAAGGTGAAAACGGAACGGGTATCTAATGGATTGGTATTGAGGTCCTTTTGCAATTGTGTGAAAGAGTGCGCATAAGTGATTTGTTTGTGAAATAACAAATAATCTACAGGGTGCTCCGTCGCTTTGTCCAGACTAATGACAAAGGATTCAAAAGGTAGGAATGACAAGAAACCATCCGGAATAATGACTAGTTTGTCTGTACTGATATTTAAGCCTTTGAAGAGACTTTGGTATAGGTCATAACTCAATTCTTTAAACAATGTAATATCAGCAATGCTTTGCAATGGAAGGTGATGTAAGTTGACCAAATGTAGTAAGTCTTCTTCAAATAATTCATCTTTGGGAATTCGTGTGAATTGTTGTTGTTCCGGATGAATAGTGAAAAGGTACAAGTGCTCTTCTCCATAAAAAAAGGACAGTAAGGTTTGATTTTCTTTTTTTGCAAGGGATTGTAAATCAGTTGTTTGGATAGTGTGAGTACCGTCTACTTGCTTCCGAAGGTTTGATAAATTTAAAGCGTTTTGAATATATAAAAGATTTTTATGGTCTAAATCCTGGAGTAAAAAACAAGCGTTAATACCATTTTCAATGAAAAAATCTAAATGCTGTTTGGATTGGTTGTCAAGTAGCGTAGAAGTAGCAGAAGATTGTAAGTGTTGAAGAAAGCGGACGCCTGTAATATTATTCTTGTATAGTTTTTCGATGTTCGTTATTTCTGGATATTTATCTATTGTTTGGTCTAGTATATTGCCACGTAATTTTAGTGTTGCTAAAAACGCAGAAGGGTTGTTACAGTTTTTGAAAGCTGCGAATCGTTCTTCCCGAATGCCAGGACATAATTGTTCTAAGGCTTCATCATACAATGCTAAAGCTTCATCCGGCTTTTCCTGACGAAGAAAGTGTTTTCCAATTGCGGAATTAAGTTCACCATTTTGCTTGCTGTCCTTTTTTTGTAGCAGTGATTTAGCAGTATTGAAATCCTGGTCAGCTTTATCGAATTCTTTGACTAGAGAGAAGAGTTCACCTCTTTTTATTAGTGAATTGATTTTAGAACTTGTATCCTTTTTACATACTTCTATACTTTTATCTAAAGAGACTATTGCTTTTTTAGGCTGATTAATTTTTAAGTAAAAATCACTTTCGATAAGATAGACTCGATTGAGGAAGTAGTAATCTTTTTTGAGTGCAAAGACCTCTGCGGCATCTTGGAGAGACTGAAGCCCACGTTCGGTATCTCCATTATTGAATAAGGCTTTAGCACGAAGTATATAAAAATGACCGAGTAATTTTTCGTAAGGTCTTGCTTTAGCTAAAAAGCCACGGGCTGTTTCGTAACTAGAGAGTGCATTGTTATAATTTCCATCGCGTGCTTGTAAAAAACCTTTATAAGCATAGGCTAGATAATTTGTTTCTTCCTGTTCTATGTTGGTTTTTGTTATTCGTAAGTCACTTAGGAATTGGACAAGGGGAGGAGGGAAGTCCTTTTTATTCTCCTCAGAGACTTCTTGTTTTAGTAGTTCATTGATAACAGAAACATAGGTCGCCATGCTGTCAGGAAGCAGATTGGACTGCCCATTGGCTGATAAGCTAATTCCAAGAAAAAGGAAGCAGCAATACAATGGAAGTTTGTTAAAAATAAGACCTGTTTTTTCTATATCTATCATAATAAAATTATGCACAGTTGGGTATTGTCGTTTCGCTTATAGCTTAGGGCCGCTGAAATTAACATCTGATTGTTACCTAATTGTTTTTTAAAAACTAAATTTGCTGTAAGACGTAATATAACATTGGAAGATGTAAAGGATTTGGTCTTTATGCTGAGAAAGCGCAATCTTTCGTAAGCTATTACTAAATCATATGCATACCCTTAAATACTCTAACAACATGGACGATAAATTATCTACGAAAAAAAAAGAAAAAGGGTCTGAAAATCCAGTAGAGAAAAAGCCAAATAAAAGTATCGGACGTTGGATTTTCCTCCTTGCAATTCTGTTGATGATCACCTTGATGGCATTTAGTGTTGTAAAGTATTTTTTTGGGAGAGCTGATTTACCTGTAACGCTATCGCTCGTTCAGCAAGTATATGCTTACGATAAAACCCTGCCTAGTAGGATTGGAGAATCTGAAGTTTACCCAGGTCCGAATGTTGAAAATGACATCTACCAAGCTCAAAAGGCCTATGAGGATGAACAATTCGTTCTGGCCATCAAACATTTCAATAACTGCCTTTCAACTAACCCTAAGCGATTCGATTTGAAATTGTATGCGGCCTTAACCCATATTCACTTGGGTAAAGATGATCTTGCTCAGCAATTACTCTATCAAATCATTGAACATCCGGATAAATCTTTATATGCCAATGAAGCACTTTGGTATTCAGCCTTAATAGATTTAAAAAACAATAATGTTGTAGAGAGTAAGAAAAGCCTAGATGATTTGATTAAGCTTAATACAAATACGAAGGAACTTTTGGAAAAAGCTGTAGAACTTAGGAATAAATTAGAAGGGTTAAAACACTGATTGACGGGTTAAAAGATTAGTCTAGATAACAAAAGGCTTTCGAAGAATATTTCTTTGAAAGCCTTTTTTAGGTTATAATTGAGAGCGAATTTTAGATATTTCCTTTCAATATTTCTCTGGAAATAACCAATTTTTGAATCTCAGATGTTCCTTCTCCGATGGTACAAAGCTTAGAATCACGGAAGAATTTCTCTACCGGAAAATCTTTAGTATAGCCATAGCCACCATGAATCTGAATAGCATCTGTCGCATTTTCTACACAAATTTCAGAAGCATAATATTTTGCAATGGCCGATTCCTTAGTCATCCTTTCACCTCTATTTTTCAAATCAGCAGCTTGGCGAGTTAACAACTCTGCAGCAGAGATTTTAGTAGCCATGTCAGCCAGTTTAAAACTGATGGCTTGGAAGTTGGAAATAGGCTGTCCAAATTGCTGGCGCTCTTTGGAATACTTCACAGACGCTTCATAAGAGCCCATCGCTATACCTAGAGAAAGTGCAGCAATTGAAATTCTACCACCATCCAATATTTTCATAGATTGAATAAAACCTTCTCCTTCATTTCCGAGAACCTGACTTTTGTGAACTCTACAGTTGTCAAAAATCATTTCTGCCGTTTCAGAAGCACGCATTCCTAACTTGTTCTCTTTCTTTCCTCCAGAAAAACCAGGATTACCTCTTTCTACGATAAAAGCAGTCATTCCATGACTATCTAACAATTCTCCTGTACGTGCAATAACTACGGCTACGTTTCCAGAAAGCCCATGCGTAATCCAGTTTTTAGTGCCATTCAAAACATAGTAATCACCATCCTTTTCAGCGACACATTGCATACGACCGGCATCAGAGCCAGTGTTTGCTTCTGTTAGCCCCCACGCACCGATCCATTCACCAGTTGCAAGCTTCGGCAAGTATTTCTTTTTCTGTTCCTCATTTCCTGCAAGTAGAATATGGCCTGTACACAAAGAATTATGCGCAGCCACAGAAAGACCTATGGAACTACATACCTTTGCTATTTCTGTGATAACAGTAATATACTCTTGGTAACCCAAACCGGCCCCTCCATACTCTTCTGGAACTAAAACGCCAAGGAAACCATGCTCTCCTAACTTATGCATCACATCAACTGGAAAATGCTGAGATTCGTCCCACTCCATCACATGTGGTCTTATATATTGCTCCGCAAAATCACGAGCGGATTCCTTAATCATTTGTAAATTTTCTACTGCTGTTGCATTCATGAATAAATTTGTTTTTTAGGGATCGTTGAATTCTTGCCTTCTAGATTCCTGTGGATATTACAAGTATTATAGATCCTGCTGTTGTTTAAATAGTTCCTGCAAATATACGGTTTCTTTGCTGATAAGTTATTTGTTTGCTTTGCAAACTTAGTGTCATAAATAGCTGTTTGATAGCTATAAATTTAGCGAAAATACGCTACTCGATCTGTTCTATCTGCTTGGAAAACACCGTTGACATAACCTACACTTTTAAAGAACCCTCGTACACCTTCTCCAAAGTCCACGAAAAAGGGTATTTTTGCAGTCTATTATGGAAGAAAACGATAAAAATATAGAAGTAGAAAAGGAAGGAGAAGAACAAGCTCAGGTGTTTGAGCACTTCCGAGTGGTTACAGATCCGAAACAGGGTCCGATGCGTATTGACAAGTTCATTCAGGGACGAATTGTCAATATTTCCAGGAACCGAGTGCAAAATGCATTAAAGGGGCAGCACGTTTTGGTCAATGGTAAACCTGTAAAAGCGAATTACAAGGTGCGGCCTAAAGATTTGATTACCATAGAGATGGAGGAGCCTCCAAAAACCAAAGAGGAGCTGATCCCTCAGGAAATGGACTTGGATATTCGATATGAAGATGACCATTTGATGGTTATTCACAAACCGCCAGGTTTGGTCGTTCACCCCGGAGTTGGTGTTCCTTCTGGTACCTTGGTGAATGGATTGTTGCACTATTTCAATACGCTGGATCTTCCAGTGAAAGAAGGAAATGGAGCTGATCGTCCAGGCTTAGTTCATCGAATTGATAAAAATACTTCCGGCCTTTTGGTCATTGCCAAAACAGCTGAAGCAATGACGCATTTGGGTAAACAGTTTTTTGACCACAGTATCGAAAGAACCTATTGGACATTGGTATGGGGAGAACCCAAAGAACTTGAAGGAACCATTACTGGAAATATAGGAAGACATCCTTCTAATCGAACTAAATACTACGTTTTTGTGGATGGAGAGGAGGGGAAACATGCCGTAACACATTACAAGGTCATCGAACCGATGTATTACGTAAGTTTGGTAGAATGCCGATTGGAAACTGGACGGACACATCAGATTAGGGTTCACATGTCTCACATAGGACATCCCGTTTTTAATGACGAAAAGTACGGTGGAGATAAAGTAGTGAAAGGGACAGTGTATACAAAATACAGACGTTTTGTTGAAAACTGTTTTGATCTCATCCCACGGCAGGCGCTTCATGCGCGATCCTTAGGATTTATTCATCCAGCTACTGGAGAAAAAATGTACTTCGAGGCACCCTTGCCGGAAGACATTCAAAGCGCCTTGGATAAGTGGCGTAAATATTTATCATCTCGCAAACCTTAATCTTGCAAACACTAAGTACACGTATTAATACGATGGCTCGTCTTGGAACAATTTTTCAAGATAGAAGTTCTGACCAATGGCAAACAGTTATGCATAAAGCTTATGTTCATAACAAATGGTTTACGTTGGAGAATATCAATGCTTCTTTTGAGGCTTTAGCTCATTCTTTCTTAGAGCAATCAAAACTAGAAAGTTGGGTCGATAATTATAATATTCCTGAAGAACAAACAAAAGTAAAACGGGTAGGTATTGTTATGGCTGGCAATATTCCAATGGTCGGTTTTCACGATCTCCTTTGTGTTTATTTGTCAGGACATAAATTAATGATGAAGTTGTCAGATAAAGATAAGGTGCTTTTGACTTTTGTATTAGAATTGTTAAAACAAATAGATCCAACAACTTCTGAACATTTTGAAGTAGTGGACAAATTGGAAAGTTTTGATGCAGTAATTGCTACGGGGTCTGATAATTCCAGTCGTTATTTTGAAGCTTATTTTGGGAAGTACCCGCACATAATACGACGAAACCGAAATTCCGTGGCAGTACTTTCTGGGAAAGAAACAGCGGAAGAATTGATCGATTTGGGCAAAGATGTATTCCAGTATTTTGGCTTAGGCTGTCGAAATGTTTCCAAGCTCTATGTCCCGAAAGACTATAATTTTGATTCCTTACTTACTGCACTTCATGAATATCGGGAACTACAGCATCATGACAAATACAAAAATAACTTTGATTACAATTATACCATGCTTATTCTGAATCAGGTGCCTCATCTGGCCAATGGTTGTATTCTAATGAAAGAAGAAAAAGATATTGCATCTCGGATTGCAAGTTTGCATTATGAGTACTATGAGAATTTAGAGGACTTAGAAAAAGAGTTATCTAAATTGGAAGAAAGAATTCAATGTGTAGTGGGACAAGAGGAGCTAGCAAATTTGAAAACTATTCCTTTTGGAAAAGCGCAACAGCCTGGGTTGAGTGATTATGCGGATGGAGTGGATACGATGACCTTTTTGTGTGGACTTTAAAAAATAACAAATCAAACTATGAGACGTCAAGAAAGAGCGGATATAATCGCCAAGCAATTAGATGAATTCTATCCAACGACTCCGATACCATTAGATCATAAAAATAATTTTGAACTCCTTGTTGCTGTACTTCTTTCTGCACAGTGTACTGATAAACGTGTCAATCAAGTAACACCCTTCCTTTTCGAAAAAGCGAATACAGCAGCTGAAATGATCAAGTTGGATGTGGAAGAAATCCGAGAAATTATTCGACCTTGTGGTCTCTCGCCTCGGAAGTCTAAAGCCATTTCAGGACTTTCTCATATTCTATTGGAAAAGCATAATGGGGAGGTTCCCCAAGATTGGGAAGCATTGGAAGAATTACCAGGTGTTGGACATAAAACGGCTTCTGTAGTAATGTCTCAGGCTTTCGGAGTCCCCGCTTTCCCTGTGGACACTCATATTCATCGGCTGGCGAAACGTTGGAAGTTGAGCAAGGCAAAAAACGTAGTGCAAACGGAAAAAGACTTGAAAGCTGTCTTCCCAAAAGAGACATGGAATAAATTACATCTGCAGATCATCTTTTTTGGTCGGGAGTATTGTCCTGCGCGTGGGCATGTAGAGGAGGATTGTCCGATTTGTAGTTGGGTGTAATCCTTCGATTCGCTACGCTCACTCAGGATGACAATCATTATTTGCTGCGCTCATTCAAGATGACAACCATTAGGATCCGTTGTCACTTTGAGTGAGCGCAACGAGTCGAAGAATCAAAACGGATACCCAATCGCCAAGTTATAATTCAAGTCCTTAAGTGGTCCATTTCTCAATTGTTCCCATCTCCAATGCTTTTGAGTGTCTGGATCAGGATAAGGGTTTCGAACTTTGATTCCAAGGTCTAATCGGATAATAAAATAAGAAAAATCTCCTCGGAAACCAATACCAGTTCCTATGGCCAATTGATCCAAAAAGTTTTTCCCAATTAGTTCTGCATTCTCATTAAATTTTGAAGACCAAAGGAATTGAGATCCCTCACGACTGGTGTCTTCCTGAACTGTCCATACATTACCAACATCAATAAAGAAGGCAGACTCTAACATCCAAAAGACATCAAAGCGATATTCAGCACTGAATTCCATTTTAATATCACCTACTTGATAGAAAGGGATATTGTCATTGACAGGAGCATCATCGGGGTCGAAATATTGGCCTGGCCCCAATTCTCTAATCGACCAAGCACGAATACTATAAGGACCACCAGCATAGAATTGTTTGGTGTAAGGAACCTCTTTTGAGAATCCAAAAGGTCGGGCCAAACCTGCGGTGAAACGTGCTGCAAAAGATTGTGAAGGAGAGATGGTCTTGTAAAAACGCCCATCAATAGAAAGGCTAGCGAATTGTGCGAACTCAATACGTTTGAATAATTTGAAGGTATCTGGTTCGCCACTTTGAAGGCTATTGTATAGCTTATTTATACCAAACATTTCTAAGCCAGACAATTCCAAACCGGTCTGGAAATAAAAGGAACGACCACGACGATCTGTTTTTCCAACATAAGTATAGGAGAAATCTTTAAAAAACAAACCAGTGAACAATTGGTCGTCAAAACTATTGGCAAGAAAGGGGTTCCTGTCTAGTACTTCTTGAAAGTCAGGCTGAATGTTTGTTGCTAAATAGTTGAATCCAAATTGATTGATTTGGTATCTGTTGTTTGCATTTCTTTGGAGGTCATAGCCAAAATTAAAATTGAAAGAATTATAACTGTAAAATTGGAACAGGGAAAGATTGTCGTACACAGCAGAAATTCGAGATCGTCCTTTTTCCTTAAGATCTTGATAAAACCCACCTTTGATGATTCTAAGTTTTCGCAATCCTCTCCACATGTGAACCGGGTCAACAAAACGAGGCATATACAATTCGCCTTTTGCACTAAGGTCAATGGAGTAAAATAAATTTGCTCGATCCTTAAAATTCAAATCAACTCCACCCTGCAGCTCTCCTCTGAAAAGATAAGCATCACGAAATAAATTCCGATGTCTGAAGTTTAAACTGCCCGCAATACCAATTAGTGAAATACGTGACGAAGAATTAATGTTGGAATTGTTAAACTCAATATCTGCCCCAACTACCATTCTCTTTTTTTGCGTTATTTCTATTACAAAATCCAAAACATTAGGATCGTCTGGACTGACCGATTGGCGAATATTAACCCCTTTGAAAATATCAAAAGCTCGTAGTTGGAGATTCGTTTTTACAAATAATTGATCTTGGTAAAGATCACCCTTTTTTAGAAAAATGTTCCGAATGATATTTTTGGCTTTTACCTTCATCAGGGTATCTCTCTTCAGGAATGTAATACCTGCTATAGTCGTGTCAATCAGAGGGCTATTATAGCGAGGAGAATAATCGGGAATAACTGTAATATGACCTACCCTGTAAGCGGTATGTTTTTTTGCTCTTGGCGGTGGTAGTATCTCATAGACTACGTCGACTTTATAATTGGAACTATCTCCTTCAGAATAGAAAAAGGAATTATTGAAATTAGCATATCCTTTGTTCCTCAACAATTTTATAATACGTTCATTTTCTTTGTCAAAAACTTCCTTGCTTACCGGTTGCCCTTTTTTTAGAAAACTACCTTCTCGGTATTGTTTAATTATAGAGAGAATCGCAGAATCCTTACTTAGGAATTGTACCGAGTCAATTTTGTAAATATTGTTAAGTGTAGCAGTGTAGGTGACATAGGATTTTTTGCGCCGGTAATTGTGTTTCACCGTATCCGTAACAACTGCGTCGTTGTAGCCTTTGTGCTGCAAATAATATTGCATAGATTGCGCCGTTGCATCAGCTATCTTTTCATTGTAAACGGAAGGAGGTTCAGCAATGGTTTTCATTACCCAGCGGTTCCATTTCGTAGTATCACCTGTGGCTTGTATCTTCGCCTGCGTTTTGTTGTAAGCCCATAAGCGGGTTTTGAAAAGCCATAGGAAGCGAGAGTTGGGTTGTTGTTTGATAATGGTAGAAAGCTCGTATTTTAGATTTCGTTTTCCACGGATCCTTTTGTTTGATTTTAGAACAATGTTGTTTTTGCGTAAGAAGGTTTCATTGGTTTTTAATTTTTTCGCTGTTCCACAGGAAGAAGCTATTCCGCAGATAAAGAGTATCGTGAGAATCCAATAAAAAAGAGAAATAGGTTTACTGTTGATAAACATGGAAAAAAATAAGTTGAGAAACAGCGGAAGTCCGTTAATATTCAGAACGCAAAATAAACGCTTTAATTGGTAATACAGTAATTCATTAGCATAATCCTAACATCTTCATGCTTTCTATAAATAAATCAAAATTCATCATCTCTCTCCAACGAAAAAAGATTCGTCGGGATACAGGGCTATTCGTGATTGAGGGGGATAAAATGATTAAAGAGCTTGTGGAACAGGCTGCAACGTTAATTGAAGAGGTTTATGCTCTTCCCCATTGGATCGAAGAGCAAATAGACTTTTTGACCTATTATGACATTAAAGCTCAGGAAATTTCAGAAAAAAGTCTTAAGAAAGTCTCTACGCTCAAGACGCCAAATAAGGTGTTAGCTGTTGTACGCCAACCAAAAGAACAGGATTTACCTCCTGATTTTGATCAAAATCTCTCTCTTTACCTCGATGCCATCCAAGATCCTGGCAATATGGGGACAATTCTCCGCATCGCCGATTGGTTTGGAATCAGCGCTGTAATCTGCTCACCAAATTGTGTGGATGTCTTTTCGCCAAAAGTAGTACAAGCCAGCATGGGCGCTATTTTTCGAGTTGTTACTTTATCAGAAAGCCTCGTTAATTTGAAAAATCAATTTCCGGATATACCGATCTATGGCACTCTTTTAGAAGGAGAAAACTTATATACAACCGACTTAGAACGAAGAGGGCTTATTATAATTGGAAACGAAGGGAAAGGCATAAGTGCTGATAATAAGTCATTGATAACGAAGCCGATAGCTATTCCAAAAGGTAGCGAAAGTCAAGCAGAATCTTTGAATGCTGCGATTGCTACTGGAATTGTTTGTGCTTTCTTCTCTAAGGCTTCTAAGTAAAATCTGTAGAACTAATATTGTGAAAAAGAACAGGTACCCAAGATCGCCATTGGATATGGAGGAGCCAGAAGAGGAGTTAATACTCCCTCCTAATCGGAGAAGACGGATATGGTTTTATCTGGAATGGATTCCTATTTCTTTGTTAACTATTGGTCTTGTCCTTCGTCGTCAGGGATCCGAGTTGTGGCCTTATTTTCTGATTGGAGGAGGCATTGCAACAGGGGTAATATTCTTATTCTTTTCTACTATTCTTTTAAACCCAAAAAAGGGGAGCCGTTTAGAAATGGTTTTATCTATCGTCAGTGGTTTATTGGTTGCCTTGGGGATAGGTGCTTTGATCGCAAAGTTTTTATATTGGGAAATGGCTCCTCAACTCATTCTTGCCTCGATTTATGCCGGTTTAGGACTGATTTTTCTGGTGGCATTTGCTTTTCTTATAAATATTAGAAAGCCAGATTCTGCACGTTTTTATCGAGGGTTATTGGCGAGGCTGTTTATTTTTATAGCCTTGGTATATAGTCTTGGTGCATAAGATTAAAGGTTGGAAGCTTCTTCGTTTAAGGCCTCAATCAAAGCTTTTCCTAACTTTCTCGATACCTTTTTATCGTAACTTTTTTTTCCAAATTGATGAACCCATTTTACCCCTTGTATACTATTTGTTAGAAAAATAGCTTTCGCAGACTTTAAATCATCAGTTTTAATTCTTTTTTCTTTGATTTTAAATCCGTAATCCGCAATTCGTTCCAATAATACGGATCGGATAATCCCCGCAATACAGGCTTCTTTTAATGATGGTGTAATTAAGGTCTTTCCATTCCAAATAACAATATTACTACTACTGGCTTCTGAGATTCGTCCAAAGTTATTGAACAAAATCAAATCGTCAACATTAAGTACTTTCTTTTGCTTTGCTGCTAAAATATATGGCAAAGAGTTTAATGTTTTTAAAGGAGATAAGGCATTGAAAGTCAATTGAATATGTCTGAATGGTTCTAGGTGGATTCCTTTGTCGAGAAGAATGTAATAAGACTGTTGCAATTTTGAAGCGGTGATGAGAAAATGCAACTTATCATTTGCAGGTGTATATAAACCACCATTTGCGCGAAAGGCTGTAAAACGAACACGTGCTTTCCTTTTCTTTCCGGTTAATTTTAATATTTCCTTACGGAAAAAAACAATTGTAAATGATTTTGGAACTTCAATTCCTAATACGTTTAAACCATTGGTTAATCGATTGAAGTGTTGTGCTATAAAAGGAATTTTTCCGTGGACAATACGAAGGGTTTCAAAGAGCCCATCACCATAATTAAATGCCCTGTTTTGAGCAGTGAATAGGGGAGCGCTGGCGGAGACAATATTGCCGTTGTGGTTTACTTTTTTGATGAGATTTTTTTTACGGTGGACGGTTTTAGGATAGACGGTAGACGCTTTTACGGTAGACGGTTCCCGCGATCGTAGGCCCGTCCACCGTAAAACCGTTCAACGTATACCGTTTCTAACTATCGAATCATTACGCCTCGTTTATTGATAAAAGGAATCAAGGTGAAATTAGCTTCTACGATACTTCCTCTGACGAATATGTACTTTTTGTCATACATGTAACCATTATGCTGAAAGCTGACCCAGTATTCATTAGTGAGTTCAAATAATTTTGCAGGGATCGGTTCTATTTTGGCAATAGCCAGGGGGCCTAAAGCCTCAAAGAAATGCCTCAATACGGAAGTCTCTTTTCGCTCCCCGTCAACCTCCCCGTACCCCTTTGAATTGATTAAAACGGATCGAATTGGCTCATCCTTAAGGTTGATAATGTAGGAATCCCACATATCCTTGTCCTTGTCACTAGGTACAACAGCGATAGCAAGGTCTTCTACCTTATGCTGTGGAATATCTTTTTTCATAACTATTCGTAGTAATCGATTTATTTAGGTCAAATAGGTAATGCTTTGGATATAAATATGCTTATAGCCAAGTGCAAATATCGTTCTTTTTTTATTTTGTAGGTGTCTATTTGGGGGGAGTTTTTATTTCGATAACAACTCCTTCACTTTGTCTCTGAAAGCGGGGAATTTATCCAAATTGCCATGTTCCGCACCTTCATAGGTGTGTAAGATGTCCGGATTTCCATAAATTTTCGCCAAATCCACTGCTTGCTTGTAAGGAATATAGGCGTCAGCAGTCCCATGGAATAAATGTACGGGGCAATCAATCTTTTTTATATTCAAATCAGAGCGCATTGGGTATTTTAGCAACCATTTTACAGGAAGGAAAGGCCGCTGCGACATAGCAAGGGAAAGAATACTAAAATAGGGCGTTTCCATCAATAAAAGCCTCGGATTATGGCGAGTAGCTAAGGAGCAAGCAATTCCACTACCCATAGAACGACCGTAAAATACGATATCATTGGCTTTATATTGTTCACTAACGTAAGCATAAGCACGATCAGCGTCTTCATGAAGTAAATTGCGTCCTGGTTTGCCACCGCTTTTCCCAAAGCCACGGTAATCAGGCATAAATACATCATAACCAAATTCAGTAAAGGGTTTTGCCATATGGCCCCAAGCATCCAAACCATTGGTATTTCCATGAAAATAGAGAACTAAACCTTTCGGATTTCGTACCTTAAAGTGGAGGGCATGTAGCTCAATTTCCTTGGAAACAGGGAGGAAAACTTCTTCCGCATTATCAAATTCGGTAAATTTATAATCTAATGGTAAAGTGGAAGGGTAAAAAATGGACTTTTCCTGAAAAAACCAAAGCAGCGAACAGGCCAGAATATAGATCAATACTAGAGAAATGGCAATATGTAACATGTTGAATATAGCTTTGTGTAGTACTTTTGATCAAAGGAACACATTATTGTCGTAAATTGGTAAGAAATACCACAAATAGAGGAGTTATCTAACAAAAGAAAATTATAACTTTGTGTATACTCCTTTCCACGTATTACACTCGATAATTTTATACCAAAATCTTACAAATCATTAAATTTAATGTAGTAAGGATTTCGATATGCTTTTTGCATTTATGTTTATATAACTTCAGAAACAACTAAAAATTTATGAAACTCACCTGGACTATTTTTTATTTATTGCTGTTAAACACTATGTTTGCACAATCTAATACAGAGAATCTTTCCCACACACCCGTTCCTGACCAAAGATTATATGAGGTTTATGAAGCCTCCTATGTCGACCAACTCACAACTGAGAACCCCTTTCTAATTAAGCGGTGGAACTACTACCTCGATCATGCTTTCTATATTATGGATGCTGTTCCTGGTAAAACTGATGGCATGCCAGAGGTGACCATCACTGATCTTTCCAACATTAATATTCTACTTTTGGAAAAAGAACAAAAGCTAACACATGATTTCAATGGTAATACTATTTATAACATTAAGAATACAAATAAATGTTTGGTATACTTGCCGGGTAAGAAATTTGTTAAATTACTGAATACTGCTTTGATGGAAAACTAAAGACTTCCTATTTCTGCTATAAACAAAAAACTATAAACATTATTAGCCCAACTAATTATTATGACAAAAAATATTTACACACTTCTAATGGCCATCTTAGGACTGACCGCTTCACTTCAAGCGCAGAGCTATATTATGGATGGTTCTCCTATTAATGATTGTGATGGTTTCTTCTTGGATAGTGGAGGTTCTGGAGGTGGTTATGGACCAAACGAAAATTTTACTACTACAATCTGTTCTGATGGAATATCAAGTACGCACATCCAGATGATTTTCTCTGGAACAAATATCGCAACCGGTGATGTACTCTGTTTTTTTGATGGAAATAATGTAGGTGCACCACTGCTTTCTTGTAATACGGATTACCCCCCTGGAAATCCTTTTATTATTCAAGCCACAGCTTCAAACCCTTCAGGTTGTGTTACTATAACTTTCAATTCTGATGGAACAGAAGAAGACCTTGGTTGGAGTGCTGATATCAATTGCATAACATCTTGTCAAACTATTTTTGCCACTTTAACCTCAACGGATCCTCTTATAATGCCTGTAGACACAGGATGGATTGACATTTGTCCAGGTGATGGCGTTTTCTTCGAAGGTGCAGGTATCTATCCACAAAACGGAGTCAGTTACGAACATTCAGACCTAACTTCTTCTTTCTCTTGGAATTTTGGAGACGGATCTACTTCTGAAGGTCCAACCGCATTTCATACTTTTGAAGAACCAGGGGGTTATATCGTTGAACTAAAAATTGAAGATCAACTAGGGTGTAAAAACATCAACTTTATTAACCAACGAGTAAGAGTTTCTCCTCCTCCAAATTTTGATTTATCAAGCGAATTAGAGGAATCAATTTGTGCAGGAGATACGATTAATCTTGCTGCTGCTATTGGTATGATCGATTCTACTTCAGAGCTTTCAGTAACCCCTACGACAGGTTCTTTCCAAAGTGCAGGTGTCCTATCCGATTCTCTTTTTCTACCGGATGGTAACGGAGACTGTTATAGCACTTCGATCTTCTTCTCTGATTTTTTACCAAGCCAAGTACTCACAGATGTAAATGATGTTACCTCTATTTGTGTAGTTATGGAACACTCCTACATGGGAGACATGGTTATAACCTTAACCTGTCCAGATGGAACAGAGGTTCTATTGCATGACCAAGGAGGTGGAGGAACTTATTTGGGAGAACCTATTGATGATGAAGCTATTCTTGATCCAGGAGTAGGGTATCTTTACTGTTGGACCGCTAATACGACAAATGGTACTTGGGGGGATGAAGCAGCTGGTGTTGCTACTTTACCTTCGGGTGATTATAGTCCAGTTGAATCCTTTGATAACTTTATAGGTTGTCCCTTAAATGGAGAATGGATTATTGAAGTTTGTGATAATTTAACAATAGACAATGGATATATCTTTGAGTGGAGTAGTAACTTTTCAGAAGATCTTTATCCCGATTTAGAAGTTTTTACTCCTCAACTTGTTGATTGGGGCTGGGAAGAAAATCCTTCTATCTTTTATAATTCGATGAGTGGAGATTCAATCTCAGCAGCCCCCCTAAATGCAGGAACGGCAAACTATAATTTTTTTGTAACTAATGATGTAGGGTGTACTTTCAATAATGTTATTAGCTTGCCTATATTGCCTCCAACTCATCCTGATTGTCACAATTGTGAAGGAGAGCTGGAAACACTTAGAGATACCTCTCTTTGTGAAGGCGAAATACTAATGTTAGATGGAGCCGTTCCGGTAGGACTAGGTAATCAAAATGTGACTTACGAATCCTATGATAATATTGAATTTGACAACGATATTTTTCCAAATGCTTTTCCATATATCTCTACTACGAATGTAACTAGTTTAAACCCTGCAATCATTTCAGACGCGACGCTTCAGATTGAGTCTATATGCTTGGATATTACACATGGTTTCGCAGGAGACGTCGAATTGTTTTTACGTGCGCCTAATGGAAGTATTCTGGAGTTGTCAACAGATAATGGTGGTTCTGGAAATAACTATACTAATACTTGTTTTACCCCTGATGCTGCTTTGCCTATTACTGCCGGTGCTCCTCCATACACCGGTGAATTCCAAGCGGAAGGTAATTGGGCCGCTCTCAATGGAAGCCCTTTAAATGGAGAATGGTCACTATTAGTTAGTGATGACCTGAATGGGGGAGGAGGAACCTTTATTGGTTGGACGATAACATTTGCTAATGAAAATAACATTACTTATACCTGGGCGCCTAGCCCTGATTTAAGTTGTACTGATTGCCCAGACCCGGAAGTAACACCAACAGCTACCACGACTAGTTATTCCTTGGAAACAGAAGATAGTTTTGGTTGTATACTAAATGATACACTCGAAGTTCAAGTATTAGCTTCTCTAGCTGCCCCGGATGTAATTTGTCAAACACTACCTACTGACGATATTCAATTCGACTGGAACGCAATTGTAGGTGCTGGAAGTTATGAGGTTAGTTTAGATGGAGGGATAACTTGGATTCCGGCAAGTGGTGCTTTATCGCATTTGATAACAGCGCCAACACCAGGTCAGCTAATTGAAATTCAAGTTAGAGCTACATCAGCCACAGGTTGTGATGCACTAGTCGCGAATAGTTCCTGTATGATTACTGCCTGTGAATTGGCAGTTGATACCAGTTTTACTGTACGCCCTACTTGTTTTAATACTCCGGATGGTTTCATATTTATGGAATCAACAGGAGCTGTTGGCAATGTAGATTACATGTTAGATGGTGCTGGACCAGGAGCAGCAAATATTTCTGATGTCGCAGCAGGTATGCATACGGTGGTAGGAATGGATGAAGATGGTTGCTTGGACTCCATTACATTTGAATTGTTAGCTCCTTTAGCAGTTACTGCTTCCTTGACAATAGACTCTATCGATTGTACTGGAGGTATGGACGGATCAGCGACGGCTACTGGAGATGGTGGAGTTGGGAATTTCAATTATGTATGGAATACTATTCCTGTAATTAACAATGCCACTGCGGATAACTTAACAGCTGGTACTTATTTAGTGACTATTTCTGATGGGAATAGTTGTAGTATTGTGGAAGAAGTCATTCTTCCCGATGCGACTCCATTAACGGTAACTATGGTCGAAACGCCAGCAATTTGTAATGGGGAAGGCAGTGGCTCTGCAACAGCTAATCCAGTTGGAGGTTCAGGGATTTATTCTTACACATGGTCTAACGGCCAAATTACACAAACTGCTAACAATCTGCTGGCAGGGAACTATGAAGTTACTGTTACAGATTCTAAAAACTGTGAAATTATCGATAACATTACAGTTACAGAACCACTAATGATGACTTTGGATTTCTCGATGAACCCAGCCGCTTGTTTTGGCGAGAGTTCTGGTTCAATCACTGCCATACCCGAGAATGCGGTAGAACCTGTTGTCTACATCTGGTCAAATGGAAATGGAACCATTAATAATGATAATATTACTGCAGGTAACTATTGCCTTACCATAACAGATGCAAATAATTGTATTGCCTCTAACTGCATTGATGTAACAGAACCAACTCAAGTAACATTGACGGGAAGTAGTACACCAACTCTTTGCTCAGATGGAAATGAAGGAACGGCTTCTGTACTTGCAAATGGAGGAATTGGAAATTACGTTTATCAATGGCCTGGTGGACAAAATACTGAAACGGCCAACAATCTAACGGCAGGTGATTATGAAGTCACTGTGATTGACAATAATATTTGTCTCCAAACATTAATGGTAACGGTACCTGCTGCTCCGGAAATTACCTTACAAATGGGGAGCAATGAAACGTCCTGTTTTAACACCAATGATGGAACGGCCACAGTTACAGCTAGTGGCGGTTCTGGAAATACTTTCGTCTACCAATGGGATACCAATACCGGCTTCCAAATCACGCCTACAGCGAATAACTTGCTAGCGGGGGATTATTGTGTTACTGTAATGGATAACAATAACTGTACAGAGGTGGCCTGCGTAACAGTTGGAGCCCCACCAGCTATTGTCATTACCGACCCAACAGAAACAGCAGTTAGTTGTTTTGGATTAGATGACGGACAAGCCTCTGTTTCCGTAACTGGTGGATCTAGTACAACTTACACTTATTCATGGTCCGATCCAAATGCGCAATTTTCAAATCCTGCCAACATGCTGGTAGCCGGAATATATACGGTTACGGTTTTTGATTCTAACGGATGTACTCAAACGGAATCTGTTGAAGTTACTGAACCAGCTGAGTTAATAGCTAGCGCAACAAGTAATAACATCAGTTGTTTTGGTCAAACGAATGGAACAGCTACTGCAACTGAAGTTGGAGGAACAGGACCATTTAATTATACTTGGTCTAATGGCCAATCCACAGCTAACGCCACGGACCTAGCAGCGGGGCAGCAAACGGTGACGATTACAGACGACAATGGTTGTACTTCCATTGCAATGACTATGATCACGGAGCCTTCAACAGAAGTTAGTGTAACTACTACTCAGACTTTCTTAGGTTGTTTTAATAGTAATGAATCAGAAGCTTCTGCAGTTGGAATGGGCGGAACAGGAACCCTCCAATATGAATGGAGTAATGGAAATACCACAGCCAATGCTACCGGATTAGATAATGGATCGGTAGGGGTGACTGTTACAGATGCAAATGGTTGTTCGACTACTCAGTTTTTAAATATTGAAGAAGTACCAGCTGTAACTGCTGAGATAATCACTGTTGAACCAGCATGTTTTGGGGAGGCATCTGGTTTGTTAGGAGTCGTTGCTGATGGAGGTTTAGGTGCTGATGACCCCATTAATTATGATTATAATTACATGTGGAGCACAGGAGCTACTTTAGATACGATTAGTGATATGCTTGGAGGAATGGAATACGCTGTAACTGTTTCTGACGCTCAGGGTTGTAGCGTCGTAGAAACAAGAATACTGGATCAACCAGGAGAAATGACCTTTAATTTAATGGCTCAGGACATTACTTGTAATGGTGACACAGATGGAGTAATTGCTGTAGATACCTTTAATGTAAATAACGGAAATGGTTCTTATACTTTTGAATGGGGGGCAAATGCTAACAATCAAACGACACAGACTGCTTCCGATTTATCTGCTGGAAATTACTTTGTAACCATGACCGATGGAAACGGTTGTACCGCAGTTAATAATGAAATAGTAGCAGAGCCACCTATGCTGGTCTTAAGTTTTGAATCAGAAGATAATGTTTGTTCTGGACAGGCCGTAGGATCTGCAGTTGTTCAAGCTAATGGTGGAGTAGGAAGCTTTGAGTATGCTTGGGCAAATGGAGCAACAACAGCTAGTATTCAGGATTTGGCCACAGGAACCCAAAGCATTATCGTAACTGATGGAAATGGTTGTACGATTGAGGGGCAGGTACAAATTAATCAACCCGATGAATTAGAAGGATTAGCTCAGGGAGAGCCGGTTACCTGTTTTGGTGATCGTGACGGAAGAGTAATGTTAGATGCAATAGGAGGGACGGCTCCTTACTTATATCAATTCGCAGATGGTGAATTGACCGGTACTACTACGATAGTTGGTATCGAAGCTGGTACTTACCCTATTCTTATTCAGGATGTGAATGGCTGTGAGTGGGAAAGCGAAGTTACTGTTGATTCTCCACCATTAATCGAAGTTTATGCCGGGGCGGATGCCACCATTAAATTAGGAGAAAATCATCCATTGCAAGTCTTTACTAATAATACGGTTGGTTTTACCGACATATTTTGGTCCGCACCTTATTCTGGAACACTAATGTGTCCTGATTCTACTACAGAAGATTGCTCGAATCCTATTTCGATTACTCAAAATACGATAACTTATGAAGTATTTATAGTAGATGAAAATGGATGTGAAGGAAGAGATGATGTTATCGTCACTGTCCAAAAGGATCGTCCTATTTTTGTTCCTACTGCCTTTACACCAAATGGAGACGCTGTAAACAATATTTTAGAAGTTCATGGAGATGAGGACATCACGATTGATCTCTTCAGAGTGTATGACAGATGGGGATCCTTAGTTTATGAAACCCGTGACTTTCAAGCGAATGATGGTGCCACCGGTTGGGATGGAAACTTTAAAGGGAAATCTGTAAGCCCAGGGGTATATGTCTGGTATGCGGAAGCCAGTTACATAGATGGCCATAAAGAAACGTTTAAAGGACAAACAACACTTATTAGATAAAACTATTTTTTTGTAACAGATGACAAAAATGCGGCAATCCCATTATTTAAATAACCTTAACTTGGTTAAGGAATAAGGGACTTAACTTAAAAAACCGTCTTTTTTGAGAGCGTTATACCCAAGCCAATTTAGAAATTAATACATATGAAATATTTTAAACACATATTTGTAATAACATTGTTAAGTATTTGCTTTAACCTACCTGAAGCTAAAGCTCAAGACCCTAGGTTCTCGCAGTTCTATGCCTCCCCCTTACAATTGAACCCAGCCATGACTGGCGTTTTCGAAGGACGCTGGAGAGTGAATGCGAATTATAGAGATCAATGGTCTGCTATTTTAGAAGATGACCCTTACCGGACAGCAGCAGCCAGTTTTGATGCTCGTTATAAGGTGTTCCGAAATGATTATTTTGGTTTTGGTGTTAACGTCTTACACGATGAAACAGGAGCAGGTCGTTTCCAAACAAACAGAGGAAGTTTGAATCTTTCCTATATAAAACAACTTTCTGGAGGTGGCTATGGAGGTTCAGAATCCTATTTGGTAGCTGGAGCACAAGCGGGTGTTGGCCAACATAGTACAGACTGGAATCAGTTTTGGTTCACGACGCAGTTTGACGGAGTTGGACCTAATACTGGGATCTCGAATGGAGAACCTGGTTTAATGGGGGATAATGGAAACACAGATATATACACAGATTTTAATGCAGGAATTCTTTGGTATGCTTTGTTTAGTAATGATGCAACTGTTTATGTAGGTTTTGCTGGAAACCATTTGAATCAACCCGATATTGCCATGTTAGATGGAAATTCAGAATCACTACATACTCGATGGGTTGGTCATGCTGGAGGTGAAATTCCGATTTTACAAGGACTGAGTTTGATGCCTGCTATTTCTATGCAGTTTCAAGGACCGCATATGTCTACTACTTTTGGTGCAAACTTTCGCTATACCAACCACGATTGGAATGAGGTAGCGATTAGAGCTGGTCTTTGGCCACATATGACGAGAAGAACAACTGGTGACGCTGACGCTACCAAGCTTTCAATGGATGCTATGACCGTAGCCTTAATCCTTGAAATGAACAGAGTGAACGTTGGATTAAGTTATGATGTAACGACTTCTAATTTACAATTGGCAAATAACTCCAGAGGTGCTTTTGAATTGTCATTGATTTATGTGCATCCTGCCTATGAACGAGTAAAGACGAAGTGTCCTAAATTTTAAATCAACCTTTAACTGTTGACTATTAATTGTTAACTTCCCACTATCTATTATAGGGCTCACAAACTAAGTGAAGTTAACAGTTTACGTTAATAGTTAACAGTTGCCTTACAATGAATATCCAACAATTAAAATACATTATTGCAGTTGCAGAATTGAAGCACTTTGGTTTAGCCGCAGAACAATGCTTCGTTACTCAATCTACGCTGAGTACGATGATAGGTAAATTCGAAAATGAAATTGATATTAAGATTTTCGATAGGAAGACAAAACCAGTAACCATTACTCAAGAAGGGAAAGTATTGTTGGAGCAACTACAGATCATTATTAAAGAGGTAGATAATCTTTATGAATCCGTAAAAGGATTAAAAGGAGAGCTTAGCGGTGATTTCAAAATAGGAATTATTCCAACGATAGCCCCTTATTTGCTTCCTCGTTTTTTAGGCGATTTCGCTAGTCGTTTTGAAGATTTGCAATTCTCCGTAACAGAATTAACAACGGATGGAATCGTTGATAAAATTAGAAGCCGTGAGATAGATATAGGAATCGTAGCACTTCCGCTAAAAAATGCAAACATCGTTGAACATCCTCTGTACAACGAAGAATTTGTCCTCTACGATTGTTCTTCCGACAAAGCAAAAGTAGCAGCCAAAATTGAAGAAATCAACAAAAGCAAACTTTGCCTCCTCGCAGAAGGTCACTGCTTGAACCATCAAATCATAAACATTTGTAACCTTCATAATGGAAATAGTCATTCTACTATGAACTATGATTTCAAAGCAGGTTCTGTAGACAGTCTTATACGCTTTGTCCGACAAAACGAAGGCGTAACCTTATTGCCTTATCTGGCCATGCTGGATTTCTCTGAAGAAGAAAAGCAGCGGATCAGTTCGTTCAAAGGAACAATTCCTGTTCGTAGTGTTGGGATTATTACCCACCGGCACTTTGTGAAAACTAAGGTTTTGGAATTGATAAAAAAAGCGATAAAGAAAAATGTAGAAGAATTGTTGCCAAAGAATGAAGATGCTGTACGGATTGCTTCTCCGGTTTGATGGAGATTATTTGATCAAATGATTGCAAAGCCATTAGAACTCTAAAAGCTAAGGTATAAAGAGTACTCCAATTTTTAAAATTACTATATAATTGGCCAAGTATATCGCATCTATCTCACTATAAATGATGGCGTATCAAATTGTTATTAATCCACGAATGCCATTTTCTACAATAAAATCCTGAACAAGCCCTCTTGGGTCAAAACCACCGGTTATCTTTTTCCTGTTGCTTTTTTGAAAGCGCATATTTGAATAATCCTGCTGGAATTTATTGCGCTACTTAGCTTTACATATTGTTGATTCATGATCTTACTATTTAAATTAAAGGGTACTGCATTCAATACTCCTCTTCCTCTATAATGACCTTTCATTTTAAGAACGGAACAAAAAAATAAAATAGTTTTGTTCCGCTTTGTCACATTTTGTGAACTCTCTTACATTTTATAAATGTTGGCCAGATGAAAAGTAAATCTGGTTGATGTACTGTTTTCCAAACCATAATGGTAAGGAGAGGATGACGGTATTCAAAATATTTTTCAACCCTTTAACACCTACTTAATTATGAAAAAATCAATTTACCCTTTAACTCGAAGTACGATGTATAATTTGTTGCATCCATTTTTATTGTTACTTTTTTTGATTCCACAAAATTCTTTTAGCCAATGCCCTACAATAACAGTAGACGTTTTTTCAATTGATACGGATCCTACAGATTGTGAAACAGAATTTATGGTTGTATTTACAGCACTGGGAGGTATTTTTATTGATGACTTCACTCTAGCTTTTAACCACAGCGGATTAAGTAATCTGGATGTTTCTAGTGGAAGTAACGTTTCTTATTTTGCAGATGATTCTGGCCTTAGCTTCAGCTCCATTAATCAAGGTCTATTCTCCCAACAACTACCACAAATCACGATTACTGCGAATCACGATGCTAGCGAGGGATGTATTTTAATTAATTCATTCTTGGCTGAATTTTCCACGAATGGACAAACTTGTCCAATGAATGTTATTGTCCCTAATAGCCTTGGATGCCCTCCCCCCACCACTACGGTTTGTATTGAAGTAGGCTATGCCTCAACCCCTGACGACTGTTTTATGACGGATACTGATGTTAACTCAGGTTGTTCGACCGCTACTACGGATGAAGCTGGTTTAGCTTGCCTTGAAGTTCCAACCGGTGAATGTGCTGAAATCGAAATCGACAATTGTGGAATGTGTGATCCTGCGGAGGCAATAAACTCTAGTGATCTTCTTGATCTTAGAAAGTTAATTTTAGGAGTAACATTAGAAGCTCCTTGTGCTTATGGGGGCTTATTAGCTGATGTGAATGAAAATAATGGAATATCTACACTCGACTTGGTCCTTATTCAACGACATATACTGGGACTTGAATCTCGTGGTCAAATCGGTCAATGCGTTTTGTTCAATCCTGACGATATTGCTAACGGTGGTAACCTGGGGCTTGACGGTAGAGTTGGTGCTGTTATTTGCGATGGAGATCCATCTCCAGTAGAATTGCTTGCAGGTATTGTAGGAGATTTTAATTGTAGTTGCGATTGTGAAGCTGGAGAAAATGCGGCCATCAATGAGATCTCTAACGTTGCCAGTATTAATAAAAAGGATAATCTAAGCCAAGTGTTCATCAACAAGGATTTTGCTTTCTATGATCTGATACTTGCTTTTGATTTTACAGGAGAGCTCGACCTAGAACAAATCCATCTAAAGGATTTTGGGCTAGAGGCTATGGTGGAAGCACATATCGATGACAATCGTTTATTCGTGACGATCAATGCAGAAAACGAAGCGCTTGAATTGGAGCAGGGAGAAATACTCTTTGATGTATATGCTGATGTTCAACTTAGTAATGCAATTGAAGACGGTATAAGTTTTCTCATCGATGTGGAGACTAATGGATTTAATATGAATGCATTGACCGATAGCCAAGGAGCAGATGGTAATCAGGTCTCAGATGATTGGATCGATGTTTTTACTTTAGACAACGCAATAGTTTTTCAAGCTAATGAAAGTTTACAAGGAAGCAATATTGAGTTCTTCAATACGGCTGGACAGCAAATATTCGTACGGCAGACTAAAGAAAATAACAATCAGATTACAATTCCAATGGACAGAAAAAATCGGATTCTTTTTATACGGATAACTTCTGAAGAATCTAGTTTTACCAAGTCGATATTTCACTAAGGGATGGAGAAAGAATAAACTTTCTCTCAAATCAGGTGATTATTATTGCTGAGTTGCTAAGTAAGCAAATTCACTACTTTTTGAAATTTAATTATCATTTAGGATGCAGCTGGTTTTTACCAGCTGCATCTCTGTGTGTCATGCACACACACATTACTTATAAAGTGAGAGTACCGAAAGACATTTCTTCCCTAAACTAAAAAACCGGTGCCGCTAAACAGCGACACCGGTCATCAAAAACGATTTTGATCTTAAATCATCATTAGATTTAGTTCAAAATCATCTTTCTTGTCTCTTCAAAAGACTCCGTTACCAATTGGTAGTATAGGATACCACTAGCAGAAACTTCGTCTCTACTGATGATAACCTGATTGTACCCTTTGTTAAAGTCGCCTTCCACCAATTTCAACTGACGCCCTGCTGCATCGAAGATCGATAGCTTTGCAGACATGTCCATTGGTAAATCAAAACCAATAGTTGTTTCCTGGCGGAATGGGTTAGGAGTATTTTGATATAAACGATATTCGTTAGCAACACCTTGTGGCGTATCAAAACGTAATTCTACGTTCATCAATTCTAGGTCAGCGTTGTACGCTTCTGCTTGCGTGTAGCGAGAGTTGATGCTCAATACTTCACTCAACCTTACATCTGCTTTCGCAGTGA
>CAZDTI010000077.1:0-25458 GCA_964508085.1 uncultured Saprospiraceae bacterium
AGCCCATTGATTTTTTTGCGACAGCTTGTTCATCCACAAGAAGTATTTCAAAATACCTCGGTAGAAAATGTTTTTTGCTTTGATGCTTTCTTTCAAGCCGGACTGTGCCCAGTCAGAAGTTGGAT
This sequence comes from uncultured Saprospiraceae bacterium, assembly GCA_964508085.1. GTDB lineage: Bacteria > Bacteroidota > Bacteroidia > Chitinophagales > Saprospiraceae > CALGLS01. The sequence goes on from CAZDTI010000077.1 coordinate 126, forward strand.
CTAGTCGAAGCGACTCTTGAAAAGATTTTAGCGCGTCGTCGTATTTTCCTTGCTCAATTTCTGTCCAGCCTTTATTGGCGTGAGAGTGTGCGTTTTCGGGGGCTCGATTTAGTGCATAATCTAAAGTTTCCTGCGCCTCTGTATTTCGTTTCAATTTTACCAAAGCCTGCGCACGGATGTTCACCAAGTCAACGTTTTCAGAATCAATCGAAAGTCCTTTGTTGGCAAACTCCAATGCTTGCTCTGGTTGTTCATCATGAAAAGCAATTAATGCTTTTATTTCATAAATTTCTGCAAAGAAAGGATACAACTGTAAGGCTTGATCAGTAGCAGATTCGGCAGCTCTAACTTCGTTACTAAAAAGCAATGCATGTGCTTTTATGTAAAATAGAAAGGCATCATCCGGACGAATGCGAATGGCGTTATTGATCATCTGAACCGCCTCTTTATGTTTTTTTTGTATGGTAAAACAGTTGGCCAGCAAAGCCATAGCGTCAGAGTCCTGAGGGTTATCCGCAAGTGCTAATTCGAGTTCTTTTACAGCCTCCGAAACTCTATTTTGTTCCAGTAATAATTTGCCTCTTTGTAGGTGTAGGCTCATTGTTGTTTTTTTAAGGGTGGATGAGGAGATAAGGTGGATGGGATAGATGAGGCCCGCCCGCCTGACCGTAACGGGCTGGTTTCCCTCTAACGCACGTTGTACGAAGCAAAGAGAAACCTAACCTACCTAATATGCCTAATCCCTAATTCACCTATATTGTTCTTGTCTTTAACTAGTTTTGCGTTAGTGGGAAACCCCATCCACCTCATCTCCTCATCACCCCATCCACCTTTTACTACATCTTCTTCAAATATTCCAAAATATCATCATAAAGCCCTGACTCATTTGCAAATAATGCATAATTCTTAGCGGTATTAAACCACTCCCGAGTAGAAGCCTTATGTTTTCCCAGTGCTTTTTCCAAATCACGAGATTGTATCGGCACCGGTTTTCCTAGTTTCATAGACTCCATCAACTTACCTTCAATAGCAATGTCAATAACAGCCTCCAGATCAGCTCCGGAAAAGTTTTTGGCCTTCCTTGCTATCTTTGCAAAATCAATTTTCTCAAAAGGCTTTCCTGCTGTTTTGATTTCCAGAATAGAAGCTTTCGCGGAGTTATCTGGTGGTGGCACAAAAATAATACGATCAAAACGTCCCGGTCTACGAAAGGCAGGATCAAGATGCCAAGGGGCATTGGTGGCAGCAAGGACGAGTATGCCTTCATTGTCATATTGCACGCCATCCAGCTCTTCCAGAAATTGATTTATCACATGGCGGCCTGCACTACTTTTCATATCAGAGCGATTGGCACCAAGCGCATCAGCTTCATCAAAAAACAAAACACAGGGTTTCAAGCGTCTTGCTTTCTCAAAAATAGCATGCAGGTTTTTTTCACTTTGACCGATGTACATATCCAAAATATCGCTGATACCGACCGGAATAAAATTGGCATTTATTTCTCCAGCAGTTGCTCGCGCTAAATGTGTTTTTCCACAACCCGGTGGACCATACATCAAAATCCCACCTCCGATTTTTTTGCCATAAGCTTTGTACAAATCTTGATGGTGAAGTGGCGCTATAATCTTCATCCGAATCTCTTCCTTTAATTTTTCCATTCCACCCACGTCATTGAAAGAAACTTTTGGTCGCTCAATTTCCACGGAACTGTTTTCGTCATCGTCGTCTCCTTCTATGCCATCAGCGGTTAGTTTTATCCTTTCTAATTCGGTAGGTTCATCTGCCTGCACTTTCATGTTGATGTCAGACTCCAGAAAGTTATCTTTTAAATTAGGATTGATCAGTATCGCCTTTTCATAAGCATCCTTTGCTTTTTTTGCTTCTTTGTTTTGTAACAATAATTTTGCATGAGCAATGAAAGCCTTCGCCGGAGGTCGTTCGGCCTTCAGTAATTCTTCAATCAAGACCAAACCAGCTGTTGTTTTCTTCAAGTGCCAAAAAGCATTTGCCAATTCAACCTTCAAAGCAACATCTTTAGGGGCCAATTGCATCGCTTCTTTGATTTCTACCTCTGCCTCCTCCCAGCGTTCTGTTTTTAGAAGTTGGCTAATGAGAAATTTTCGAAGTGTTATATTTTCTGGCGAAGCTTTGATGGCTTCGCGTAAATCGTTTAATTCGTTTGGATCCATTTTTTATTTTTTTTGAAAAGGGGAGATGAGGTAGATACGGTGGATGGGGTAGATGAGGCTTCCCACTATTGTGTAATTACTCGTTTTACGGGAAACCAGTCCGTTACGGTCAGGCGGGTGGGCGGGCCTCATCCACCCCATCTGCCGCATCACCTCATCTACCTTTATATCAACTCCCGACATGCCACATACAAATCCTTCCACTCTTTCCGCTCTCGCATGACCGTTTCTAAATACTCTTTCCATATTGCTTTGTCCTGTACTGGGTCTTTTACAATAGCTCCCGTGATCCCGGCTGCCAGATCATTGGCTTTTAAAGTGCCATCTCCAAAATGTGCGGCCAATGCCTGCCCACTATTGATTACAGAAATAGCCTCAGCTGTACTCAGCGTACTACCAGGTGACTTGACTTTACTTTTTCCATCTTCCGTTTTTCCAGCCCTGAGTTCTCTGAAAATAGTAACCAATCTTTTGATCTCTTTTTCAGGAGCGGCTTGAGCCGGAAGTTCCAGGCTATTGCCTAACTCTTTAACCCGTGTTTGAACAATGTTAACTTCATCATCAAGACTTGCAGGTAAAGGCATGACGACCGTATTAAAACGACGACGAAGAGCTGATGATAATTCATGTATTCCCTTGTCTCTATCGTTTGCTGTAGCTATAACGTTGAATCCACGTTGTGCTTGTATTTCCATATTTAATTCAGGAACAGGTAAGGTTTTTTCCGATAGTATCGTAATTAAATTATCCTGAATATCAGAAGGCATTCTGGTCAGTTCTTCTATTCGGGCCAACTTCCCATCCTGCATGGCTTTCATGACAGGGCTGGAAACTAAAGCAGACTTTGTAGGTCCTTCTGATAATAGTTTGGCATAGTTCCAACCATAACGAATGGCGTCATCACTTAATCCGGCAGTACCTTGTAGAAGTAATGTTGAGTCGCCAGAGATGGCAGCGGCCAAGTGTTCACTCACCCAGGTCTTAGCTGTTCCAGGAATTCCCATGAGAAGCAATGCTCGATCTGTCGCTAGTGTAGCAACGGCAATCTCTATCAATCTTCTACTTCCAAAATATTTTGGACTGATGGTGGTTCCGTCAGAAAGTTCTCCACCTAAGAGGTAGGTAACTACGGCCCAAGGAGAGAGGTTCCAGTTGCCCGGTTTTGGTTTGTTGTCTATTTTAGAAAGGCGTTTTAGTTCGTCAGCGTATAGGTCTTCTGCGTGAGGGCGTAGTACGTCTTTTGTTTTTTTTGCCATGGAAACTTGTTCTTTGTTTGTGGGGTGTTACTCTAACTATTAACTTTTAACTGCTCACTATTAGAGGTCGAAAGATAGGGAATAAAAGGCAATTGAAGTTGCGTTTGAACTTGAAAAAGAGATTGCGTTTGAAAGAAACTACTCTTTCTCTTTTAAAGCCTCCCTCATCCCCTTCCGAAATCGCAATACCTTGAAAAAAGACTCAATATCGCTTTCCCAACTTCCCCAAGCTGCACTAGTAGTCGGCCAGCTCTTAGTCAAAGAATCTGCCATTTTAGGTTCAATGTGATAAGAAGCATTCTGAATAATGCTTTTCAAATGAATGGCGGTCCAATAACTGCTGCTGTATTCCGAAATCCACTCCTTACACTTTATCATAAAAGCATGTGTCAAAGATTCATCCCATGGATGAGTGTTTTTCCGAATTAATAAGGTGATTGGATCTTCATCAGTCGGTAGTTGGTCGCAGTATTCCAAAGCAGGAATGGCAATTCGATTAAAAGCCTCGGCAGTTAAGTTTTCACAAAGCTGTTTCGGCGTAAAGTCGACCCATTTATCCAAATGATGATGGTAAAGCCAAAATTCTAAGATAGCAATGGCCCAATTGTCATTTGGATGCAATGTAGTAGCATGACTAAGCGCTTGTAACAATATGATTGCATAATCGCTTTGTGCAAATATTTCAATTAAATCCTCTGGTGTACGTTTGAATTTTTCCTCCCATTTTTCAGGTGGAATAATGGCGATCATCTGTCCTAATCGACTCGCCCTTAAACCGCCGCGCAACCATTGCTGACTCGGGTCAATTCCGTCGCGGAGCATTGTTGGCGAAATTTCATCAGGTAGTTGAATCTCTGGTTTTTCTTTACCACCTTTCCCTTTTTTTATATTGACCAACTTGTCCAATCCTTCCCAAACCCGTTGTAGTAATTTCGACTCTGGAATAGATTGTAACAACTCCGCAGCTACTTTCCGAACCTCCTTTCTTCTATCCGCCAAAGCCATTTCCAAAAAAGCTTCATCCTTTATGGAAACCGTAAATCGCATTACTTTTAGAAATGACTTCTTTTGACGGAAATCAATGTCTGCCCAAATGCTTTGAAGCAATTCCAGACTTACAGAAATATCTCGCTCCCGCATCTTTCGGAAAATGTGTACACGTTGTTGAAATCCCACATTAGGCCAATCTTCGATAGCTGCTTCTGCAAAAAGTAATATCCATTCGGGATGCTGTGCAGCTAACCACTTGGTATGAGCGCCCATCAAAGGTTTTAGCAAATCTGCTTGTCCGGGGTTCTCAGAAGCTTTTTGTAAAAGGCTAGGAACTTGTTCTGGAGGTAGAAAACAATTCTCCGTTTTAGCTATATTGAAAAACTCTGCTAATGCTTGTTCATACTTTCCATCCATCATTTGTTGGAGATACTTCGTAGCCCTTGGCGAGCAGAAACGTTCGTTGGCAATGTCGGGGGCAAGCGGCCATTCTCCCTCGAAGTCAGGTGGAATATAAGCTGCTTTTTGCTGCATTTGCCATTTAGTAGCAGCCTTTAAAATGGCTTTTGCGCTATCCTTATCTTCCACACCCAATGCCTTAATTTGCTCCTGAAGTGGTTCGGGAAGTTCTGTTCGGTCTGAACCAAGCAAGGCAATGCGTATGAGTTCCTTCATTTTTGAAAAATTAATGCGTTCAAAGGTATTGAAAAGCTGGGTTATTTGGAAGTCATTTAATGGCTAAGTAAGGGCTTTCTCCTAAAAATCGGGTTTACCAAATTTCTGTCTTTTTTACCCCGACCCTGCTGGAGTAAGGTGTACAATATGCGAGGGTAAGGTTGCGTCACTTTTTACGCGGATTTTAAACACAAAGTCACATTGCACACAGAGCTCTTAATCCGTAATAGGGCACATAGAAAAACACTTTGTGTTTTTTTACATAGCTCACAAAGACCAAATTCAATCAACAAACGGCTTTCTAACAGGGCTAATATGAACTATGAAAAAAGCGAGCGAAACTTGTCCTTCCGATCTTGTGGAGGAAAGGTTTATACTATGTGAACCAGTCCGACTGTCGTTAGACGGGCGGGCTAACGTATTTTCGCGTATCGCTCTGCGGCCTCTGCGGCCTCTGCGTGAGTATTCACTCATATTGGTACGTGTACATACTACTTATGAAATGACTTATGTTTTGGACTAGTTTCAGTACTTGATTTATTTTATTAGAAAATCCTAATGACAAAGTATTTTATCCTTAAGAATATACTAATTTCAAGCATTCGCACATCAAATCGAGGATGTTTCGCGTTTATATTCTTGATGACTGTTCGTTTTATAATTCTTTTTTCCTTCCTTCTTTTTTCCAATCTTACAAAAGCTCAGGAAACAGAATCTTCTTTCCAGAATGTTGGAGGCAAGATAGGTGTTCAATTTACGATTGGACAACCGGTGAAACGTCTTGGCCTAGTGCTAAATGCCTTCTACCAAAACGACTGGTTTCAAATTAATGCAGAATGGCAGGGGCATCGGAATTATGCCAGTTATGGTCCAGATTGTAAATCCTGGGAGAGCCGAACAAGTCTTGGTTTGTTGGGCGCTTTTGGTAAGCGGAGGAAGGAGACCAACCCTTTTGTAGATGTATTGTTTCATCAGACGGGACGTTCCTACGCTGCGGGCTATGCTTTTCATTATTATAAAGACAACAAGAAAACTTCGCAAGGTTCAGGTTCAATCGTTATACATGTTAAAGATTTTTATATTCTTACGGAAAATGATGTGCTAGGCTCCACAGTAGGTAAAGACAATTTTAGAACAGGCGGTCTCGCTGTAGGTTATCGTTATGACAAATGGCTCTACGAATTGAAAACGGTGTTATGGACAGGACAAACCCGAGGAAAAGATACCAAGACCTACAGAGGAGAGGATGCAAAAGATTACCCTGCTCGTTGGGGTTATCGGGATATTAGTGAATCGCTTTATGGTAAGTTTTCTCATGGCGTACTAGCCGCTCGTGTACAACGTGTTATGCCTTTTGGACAGACAGCGCATATCGGTCTTGGTGTAGACGATGAACGCATCCGAAATTTTGTGCAAAACAAGATGATGCACGATATGTATTTCTGCCCACCAAGTTGGACGACTGTCCGGAATATTCATTTCCCAATGTTGGATTGTGAAGGGGGCGCATATTGTTATAAAAAAGATCAGGAACTGAAGCCAATGAAGTTGTTTTATGAAGTAGGAGTGAATGGGAATCGGTTTTATTGAAGGCTTTGACGCTGACACTCAGTTTTCTGCGAGGAGTCGAACCGAATGTCGTCAACTTAGTGACGGTTCTTGCTCTGAGGGAAGTTCGCCCGACCGCTTTTGAGGCGGCCGGACGAATGGGACGCACCAATGGTATTCGTGCGGCGGCCCCAAAAGCCCGTCGTTCGAACTTGACAAATAAACTTCCTATACCTTAAGTTGACAGTATTTGGAGCCGAACCAACCTCATACCTTAATATGGAGGAGCAACTCCATTAAAAAAGGCCGCTCCCTCACAGAAGCGACCTATCTCAGTCGTCGAAAACTGAATTGTTGTTTTGGTCTTTTATTTAATGCAATTTGTACCGAATTGGTAAATTATACCGTACCCGAACTTCCTTATTCTGTTGCTTGCCTGGGATCCAATCGGGCATTCCTTTGACAACTCTTGCCGCCTCCGCCGAACAACCACCCCCTAAACCTTTCGCAATATTGATGTCTGTAATGCTTCCATCTTTTTCAATGGTAAATTGAATGACTACTGTTCCTTCGATTCCATTTTCTCTCGCAATGGGTGGATACTTTATCTGACTATAGATGTACTGCAATAATTTATTAGTTGCACAACTGTTTCGTTCTTTCTTGTCATTAGTAATCTCTTCACAACCTTTGAAACGGGGCATTTCTTCAACAGCTATAAAAATCTTTTCTAATGATTCATCTTCTACTATTGGTAAAGGTTCCACCTTTGGAATTATTTTCGCCACAGGTTTAATAACAGGTTCTATTGGTTTTACATCATCAACAGTAATCTCAGGATCAATAATCTCTGGCTCCGGCTCTGGTTCAAAATCCAGGTCATCAGGTATAATTTCTGTAGAAGGTTTGACAACTGGAGGTGGTGGAGTCCGCTTTACTTTATGCTTGGTACGTGTAATATGAATTTCTTCTTCAATAGGAATATCAATAAGCTCCTTTACTTCCCCGACCGGATTATAACTCGTCCAATTAAAAGCATAAGTCACCAAACCAATAGAAAGCAATAAAGAGAAATTGAAAATAGGAGTACGCCAGCTTTTGAGCATGGCCATATAAGGATGGCGTTTGTTGATATTTGATTTTGACATGATAAATGATTTTGATTCTTTGACGAATTCCGTGTTTTATAATTCCTTAAAAAGATTTTCAACACTCCCTTCGTTTCTCTACGGTCGTTTTTGAAGAACCTTTTTGAGGAATCACGTCATTTGTCAAAGAAAGTGATTTTTAGCCCCGAATCCGGATGACAGGAGGAGCCATCTGTTCAGGAGTTCGTGAACAATAAAGTTTAAAGTGTGGTAGTTAAAGCACTCAGAAACACTAGTTTTGTTTGCTTGATAAAGTTCTCTGAGCGCTTGACGACTTATATTTTTTGGAAAGCTTTCAACTACATAGATGTCTGCGTGTTATATTTTGGTGTATGGACTGATTTTTAATTAATAATGGAGTACTTTTGCGGCTCTTTGAATTTATAAAAGGTAGATGAGGTGATGAGGCAGATGGGGTGGATGAGGTTTCCTTCTGACGTGAAAAACTGCGAATACAAGGAAACCAGTCCGGACCAGAACGGGCGGGCCTCATACACCTTATCACCTCATCTACCTTGTCCAAAAAATAAATAAATCTTGATAGCATATTCTCGTTTTCAATTGGCTAATGGCCTTCGCGTTATTGTTCATGAGGACAACAGCACGCCTATGGTTTCGCTGAATGTCCTTTATGATGTAGGTTCCCGAGATGAATCACCGGAGCAAACGGGGTTTGCGCATCTGTTTGAACATCTTATGTTTTCGGGTTCCGCCAATGCACCTGATTTTGATGAGCATATTCAATTAGCCGGTGGAGAAAACAATGCGTACACGACTAATGACAATACCAACTTTTATACGACGGTACCTGCTGCCAATCTGGAATTGATTTTTTGGTTGGAGTCCGATCGGATGATGAGCTTGAATATTAACGAACACTCTTTGGAGGTGCAGCGAAAAGTAGTGGTAGAGGAGTTTAAGGAAACTTGTCTGAATCCACCTTACGGAGATGCTTGGCATCATCTTGCCGACTTAGCTTTTAAAGTTCATCCTTACCGTTGGCCCACTATTGGTTTGGTGCCAAAACACATTGAAGAGGCTACCCTCGAAGATGTTCAAAATTTTTATACCCGTTTTTATCAGCCGGATAATGCCATCCTATCTGTTGCTGGAAACGTAACTGTAGCCGAGGTGAAGCGACTGGCGGAGAAATGGTTTGCGGATGTTCCTACGGTAAAACTACCTAAAAGAGATTTGCCACAAGAGCCTCCTCAGCAACAATTAAATAAATTTATTAATCATAAAAATAATCTTCCTGCAGATGCCTTATTTATGGCTTTTCATATACCTGCACGGGATCAACCAGATTATTATGTGGCAGATTTAATTTCTGATTTATTGGCTAATGGAGGCTCCTCCCGCCTTTATCGTCGTCTACAAAAAGAGCAGAAATTGTTTAACCAGATTGATGCTTATGTAACGGGAAGTGTAGAACCTGGTTTACTTGTTATTGAAGGCCGGCCGATGGATGGAGTCAGTTTGAAAGAGGCAGAAAAAGGAATTTGGAAAGAACTGGAGGAGTTGAAAAGTAAAGTTATTCCAACAACAGAATTACGTAAGATTCAAAATAAAGCGGAAAGTACCCTGATCTTCTCTGAGACAGGGGCATTGAATAAGGCGCTAAATTTAGCTTACTTCGAATCGCTAGGCAAGCCGGAGTTGATTAATCAAGAGGTGGATTTGTATGAACAAATTAAAGTAGAGGACGTTCAGCGAATGGCACAAGCGGTTTTTACGGAGGAAAATTGTTCGATCGTCCATTACGAGAAACAATAGCTTACCACCCCCGATACTTCGGTGGTTTCATCTCATTCAATCTGAAATAAACAATAATCTGCCCTCGATGATGTGTTACATGATCATTCATCAGGGTTAATATCTGACGAACATTCATCGGGCCAGCGAAAAAACTCACTTTGTTACGAAGATCATGAGGCTCCAGATTGTCAACGGCTTTTTCTGCAAAAGCAAATCCATCTTTTAGTATTTGAATTACTTCTGCTTTAGAGTATTCCATATTTTTTAAGTCGGCATCAAAAGAACCTCCGTAAAGATAATCACCACTGAGCCAGGTCATATTTGCTACAATATGAAGTAACTGATCTTTGAAAGTCCGACTCTCCTCTGTGGGTTTGTAATTGTATAATTCCTCCGGCATTGCTTCCGCAAATTCGATGGTGTATTCCCCCGCATTTTTCCATTTCTTTTTAAAATCTGTGAGGTAGTCGCTGTCTTGTGCATTCATTGTTAGGGCACTTAGGAAGAAGAAAGAAAGTAGGAGATGTTTGGTCATGGTTACTTGAATTTTGGTCATCTCTAATTAAAGGCTAAAGTTATTGATAATCTCAAAAGGATTCGCTTTGTTAAGATCAAGTTTCCAAGTGATTCTAGCCACGTAATCTCCTCCAGAGCGTTGATCGTAAAGCGTTTTTAAATTGTCAGAATTGAATAAAGGGAAATGTACGGAGAAAACATCTATGAAATCTAACATTAGTCCTCCACTCCACCAAAGCTGGTCAGAGAATCCATCTTCAGAAGCAATCGGCTGCTTGTTACTGAAATACCCAATATCGAAATAAGGCTTTAAAGGAATATCTAAGGGCAATGATTGAGGAAGATCTGCTGAGAAATTAATGGCAAAGATAAAGTCATTGCTCTGTCCAGCATCAAAGGAACCTCCGAAAGCATTTTTCATCCCTCCTTCTTCTGCATTTATCTGTTGCGACCAAATACCCGTGTCTTCGTTTCTTCCAAAGTGGAAATTGTCATATTTATAATCGTTGTAACCTTGATGGGCTAATGCAAAAGAGCCACGAGTACTTCTATTACTCACATTACCAGCTGACCTTCGAGTATTCTGAAGCATATAACCAAAATAGAATCGAAAGTCCAAATTTTTATCGTTACCATAGGTGAAAGCCGTATTAAGTTCCAAATTAGCCCTTAGATAGTTTTGGTCATTATCAAAACCATCAGTATAACTTTGTTGTTCTAAACCAATTTCATAACTAAAAGGATTCACGGCCCTAGTGTTACTCCCAGAATAAGAGATTTGGTAAATTCGGCTGTTTTCTTTAGCATTGCCACCATATTGAAATTCATAAGTCGTATCTATTTCCATCGTTTCTGGATTGACAAGTATGGAATCAATAGTACGAGGAAATTCTGCAATCTCTTCTGTTATAAACAAAGCTCTCGCTTCAATATTATGCTTAAATCCTTTGTTGAATTTACTACCTAGGTCAAGCTTGATCGAAGGCATCAGTCGGGTGTACCCCAGATTGTAGTCGTCTCGTTCATTATAATCGGAATCAAATTTCTTAGCCCCCAATCCAATAGTCACTTTCCGCAAAGCATCCGTCTCTGGAAAAATATTGTACTTTATAGTCCCAACACCAGTCAGCTTTTTCGTTTCAAAGGCATACATTGGCGCTAGTGCAAATTCAAATTTTCTGGCAGGTACAGTTGTGTTATAGAGCCCTAAGCCCAGCATAATTTTATCATAATCGTTATAAGCGATCAAAGGTGTATAAAAAAGTTGTGTTCGTTCGGGATTTTCAATACCTGCTAAAAGCTTTAATTGTATTGGAGGCATTTTAGGAAAAGCACCCGACGTGCGTATCTTGTTGTTTTTTCTTTGAACATCTAAAGTGAGGTGCTCTTCATCAATAACCAATTCATCGTAATCTCCTTTCGGGAAATCCAGTTCTTTTGTCCCCTCGAAACCATCGTACCATCTTGTATTGACGATAGAATCGTTTTTAATAGCTGAAATAGGGAAGGGGGTATTTAACTGTCCCTTGTTTTTGATGGTGGCTTTTAGATTGTTTTCTTCCGTTTTTAATTTAGCAAAAGCATAATCTGTTTTATCATTAGAGCCGATAAGTCCATCAAAAAACCAATCTAAATTTTTGTCCGTTCTGCTCGTGAAATAAGTCCTTAAATCTTCCGGCTGAGGATGCTTGAATTTCCAATCCTGATAAAAGCCTTTCATGATTTTATCGAACTGTGGCGTACCCAGATATTTCTCTAACCACTTAAAACAAACTGCCGGTTTCTCATAACCACCCAGAAAATAATTAAGCATGGCAAAATCTTCAGAAGGCGTCTCCGGAGCTTGATCCAGATTCCTACGTGCCTGAAAAAGATAAGCTAATTCCAAGGTGCTTATAGCTGTGCCGTTCATGAAAAACTCAGGGATAACGTCCATACTCTGCCCCTCATAAAACTGAGCGGTATATCGATGATCATAATAAGAATTAATCCCTTCGTCCATCCAGGGATGATCTCGCTCATCAAAAGCTAAAATGCCATAAAACCAATTGTGTCCCACCTCATGTGTGATAACACCATCCAAAGCTTGTGGATCACCCATCAAACCAATAACTGTAATCATTGGATATTCCATTCCTCCTCCAGCGCTTAAAGCAGATTGTACCGCTGTGGCATGTGGGTAGGGATATTCCCCCACATTGTCTGAATAAAATTTTGTAGAACGATCCACATAAAAAATTCCTTTTCGCCACAACCAAGATTCCGCGTTGGTGAACATGGCCCAAGTATCAATCACTTTTCCAGAAGCCAATGTTACCGCAGATTTCTGAACGTAGAAACGCTTGTCAGCAAACCAGGCAAAATCGTGTACATTTTGTGCGAGATAATGTAAGGTCTTAGTTTTTGTACTGGAAGTAGGGAAAGTATCTTTAAGCGCTTTCAGTGTTTCATCATTAGTTTTAGCAAGAAAGGCTTTTGTTTCGTCAACCTTTTTTTGGAGGAATTTTTTCTCAGATTCGTTTTGAACTTCTCCGGTTGAGCCCACTACATAATTTTCCGGCAAGGTGATTTTTACATCATAAGAACCAAACTCAGAATAAAACTCCCCCATGTCTACATAAGACATCGGGTGCCAGCCATCGCGATCATATACCGCAGGCTTTGGAAACCATTGGGTCATTTGGTATGATTGTCCTACATGACCAAGTCGGGAAAAAGAGCTGGGAATTTTTAAATTTAGTGGAGTCGTTATCGTAATCCGTTCTCCACTCTTCAGAGGTGTTGTTAATTTTATAAGTGCAATGTCGGCCTTACCTTTTAGAAAATTCCATTCTGTGCTCTGCTCATCAATTTTGAAATCCAGTCCTTTGAATCGTCCAAGGTCTTTGTTTTTAGCAAAGTAAAACTTCCCATCTCCCTGAGCTACTTTTTGTTTAGCGAAAGCCGTAGTTCTATTTTTGTAGGCATTGGCCCAGAGATGCATATATATTTCATGCAATTCATCAGGAGAGTTATTAATGTACTCTATTTCAATGTTCCCGGTTAGCGTATGCTCTATGTCATCAAGCGTAACTTCAATACGTGTATTTACTTCTTGTTGGAAATAATTATCTTGTGCAAAAAGTGATGATATTCGGCCAAAGAAGAAGAAAAACAAAATTAGAAAGGAAAGGTGTTGCTTTTGCATAATTGTTAATGAGTGAATGATAGAATGAGTGGATGATTAATAATCATCCGATCACAAGTCTCTTAGCTTTGCAGGCAGAAACTCCCCCTTCAGCAAGCTTACGGGCAGGCTCTTTAAAGGCTGTGGCAGCGCCGAACTAAAGTAAACAGTAACCTAGCTTAGGACACAAAGTTAATTTTTTGTTCTTATTTAAAAGTAAAAAAATATGCGCATTCTAAACCTCTTTATTATACTCTGCTTTGTTGTTTTGGGTTGCAATCAACCAAAAACAGATTCTGTCGTAGAGCCGCCTCTTTCAACAGAGATAGAAACAACAACGATATCACCGATAGATACTTTACCTTTCCCTGAATCTTGGAGTGGAACCTGGATTGGAACTTTAGAGATATGGAAAGGGAGTACCATTGTACAAAGTATACCTATGGAAACCATAATAGCGCCGACAGCGGCTGCTGATGAATACAAATGGGTGACGACATATGATCAAGGAGACCCGAAGGAGGAAAATGTTGAGAAGCCCTATGTGCTCAAAATTGTTGACCAAGAGAAAGGACTTTACATCATCGATGAAAAGAATTCGATACTCATAGAGGCTTACCTCTTTGACAATAAGCTAGTGAGTTGGTACACGGTAGGTAAAAGCTTTATTCAAGCAACTTACGAGAAAAGAGGCTCCGAAATCGTTTTTGAAATTTTTGCAGGAGGAAGAGAGCCGGTTAGTGTGACCGGAGGGACAAAGATGGGAGAGGAGGAGATTCCTGTAGTAGAAACGATGCCCTATAATGTGATGCAACGGGCAGTTTTGACGAGAAAAAGTTAAATAAACTGTGCCAAAAAAACCTTGTCGAACTTACATCCAACAAGGCAGCAAGTCTTATGGACACCCTATGACATTGCCTCCCGGAGAAGGCCACCCATAAACTTGGTATTGCAAAGATCGAAAGTTTTTAGGAAAATTAAAATAAAAAGGAGATCATAGAATGTTTTTCAACCAACAGTTTTATCAAATTTGGCTGAAATGAGGCTGTTTATCCCGTAAACACTGGGGTTTAGGATTTTGGACTTTTTTTTATGATCCCACAGTTGCAGAACGCTTTTTTTCCCATTCCCAAGCAGTAAGCATAATTTCTTCAATTCCTTTTGATGGACTGAACCCTAGTTGGGTTGCTGCTTTAGAATTATCAGCATAAATAGCGATGACATCTCCTGCTCTTCTTGGCCCTAATTCATACTTAAGTTTGATGCCAGTCATTTTTTCAAAAGCTTCAATGGCTTCCAAAACAGTGGCCCCTTCGCCTAGTCCGAGGTTGAACACCTCACAATTGCTTTCATTTTTGTTTGCCAGTAGATATTGCAATGCTTTGGTGTGTGCATTAGCGAGATCCATCACATGAATATAATCACGTATGCAACTGCCATCTCTAGTATCGTAGTCTGTTCCGAAAACCGTGAATCCAGTTCTTCTTCCTATCGCGGTTTCCGTAATAACAGGAATTAGGTTCAAGGCTTTATTCACTGGCGATTCTCCTATGAGGCCAGAGTCATGGGCACCAGCAGGGTTGAAATAACGGAGGAGTACAGCGTTGAATTCTTTATTAGGAATACAAAAATCGCGAAGCATGTCTTCTCCCATTTGCTTGGTTCGGGCATAGGGACTTTCTGCTGTTTCCGTTGGTGTCTCTTCTGTTACCGGAAGTACCTTTGTGTTGCCATAAACGGAGCAAGAAGAGGAGAAAATGAAATTGTTGACGTTAAATTCTTTGCAACAAGCCATCAAGTTTAACAAGCTGTTGAGGTTATTGTGAAAGTAACGCCAAGGCTGCTCAACGGATTCTCCAACGGCCTTTAAGGCAGCAAAATGGATCACCCCAACAATGTCAGGATTTTCAGCAAAAATGGTTTTAGTTTGTTCCAAATCACAAAGGTCTATCCCATAATTCTTCACATGTTTTCCAGTGATGGCTTCGATTCCATTCAAAGGCTGTAGGTCAGAATTGACATTATTGTCCACTGAGATAACGTCAAAACCATTGCTGATTAAATCCACTAAAGTGTGGCTTCCGATATATCCACAGCCACCTGATACTAGTACTTTTTTATTTGTCATAATTGTAACTCTATTGCTTTATTAAAGGTAAAGTTAGTTATTTTACGCTTTTTAATAATTGATACGCAAAATAGATTTAGAGGTTTAGCATATTTTAGAAAAAGAACACATGAATTTAAAATCACTAGCTCAAGAAGTATTGCCCATTGCTCGAAAAGCAGGAAATGCCATATTAACCATCTATAATGGAGAAATTGATATTCAAATAGAGCATAAAGCAGACGAATCTCCCTTAACCATTGCTGACAAAAAAGCGAATGATGTGATTTGCGATGGCTTGGAAAAGTTGAGCGAGCAATTCCCAATTATTTCTGAAGAAAATAAATTGGTGGATTACGAAGTACGTAAAGATTATGAATATTGCTGGCTGGTCGACCCATTGGATGGCACCAAAGAATTCATTAAACGCAATGGGGAATTTACGGTTAATATTGCTTTGATCAAAAATAATGAAGTCATACTCGGAGTGGTGTACATACCTTGTCTGGATGAAATGTATTGGGGTGCAAAAGGGGAAGGCGCTTGGTTGATTACTAAAGATGATACGAAAAAATTAACGGCATCAGGGTTTAGAATGACAAACGAAAATCTACGCGTCGTTTGTTCCCGTTCTCATCAAAATGAAGCCACTAATAACTTTGTAGGAGCATTGTTAAACCCAGAAATGATTCCAAGAGGAAGTTCGCTTAAATTTTTGCTTTTGGCAAATGGGTCGGCAGATGTATATCCAAGGCTAGCACCAACAATGGAGTGGGATACGGCTGCAGCACAAATCGTCCTGGAAGAAGCAGGAGGAGCAATGATCGATGAAGAGACAGGGGAGAAGCTACGTTACAACAAGCAAAACTTGCTGAATCCGTTTTTTATAGCTTACGCTAGAAAAGAAGAGTAGAAAATTCAATATTGAATATCCGATTTCGAATATTCAATATTGAATGCATTTTTTAACGTACTTCCTTTAAGGAGCCAAAAAGGTGTTCCATAAAGTCAGACGATAGTGGGAAGTTAACTGTTAATGGTTTACAATTAACCTAATCTTCCTTTCTCGCATCAGAACCTTTCCGATCCTGCTCACGCATGCCCTCCTTGATTTCTCCTTCTATCGTTGCTCTGGCGCTATTGAATTCTTTGATTCCTTTGCCTAAGCCACGCATTAATTCTGGAATTTTCTTTCCACCGAATAACAGCAGAATAGCAAAAAGAACAAGAACAGCCTCGTAACCACCAAAACCAAATAGTAATATCGTATTCATAATTATTAATTTTCGAGTGATAATTTGATATCGCAAAAATACGGTCTTATTTCTGTATTTGTACGCTTTTAGGGGAATCTTTATTGTAAAATAGAGGGTGGATGAGGTAGATAAGGCAGATGAGGTTCGCTTAATTCGCATTCCATTAGGTAATGGGGAAGCCAGTGGGTACCGGAATGCGAGAGCCTCAACTATCTCATCACCCCATCTACCACATCCACTTATTTCTCTTCCTCTACCTCGGTTTATACTTTGCTTTGGTCAAAATTTTCTGTGCATCTGTGGTTTCAATCAACTGAGACAACGTCATCTCTGGATTCCTTTTCATATAAGATTTCACAATTTGCCAACCGGTCCAATTGGCTGTACGGCCAGGGGCATCAGCAGGCATACCAGGTGAATTAGGGCTGTGATCCACAAGTTTTCTAATGTCTCTAAGGCTAGTAGAATAAAGTAAATCCTCTCCCAGAAAGTGGGTCCACATTTGGAGTTCATTGATTTCACACCATTCTGTTTCTGCGGCCGTGTAGCCAAGTTTGATGCTATCTGGGGTATTGGGCAATAAGCAATCCAAAACATAGAGGATTTTGCCATTATTGATCATAATATCTAATAGTTTTTCCCCTCTTGGATCTCCAACCAAATCATTGGCCACTGCTTCCATAGCTCTGGAAACGAGGTGTGGCTTATCCATGGTCCGTCGGATGTATTTTGGAAAAACATTGGGATCGTAAAGCGGATAATTTTGTCCCAGGAAAAAATCCAAACCAATTCCTAGAATGCCTTCATAAGTGAAAGCACCATAGGTGTATTCAGAAATAAAAGTAACCACTCTGGGTATTTCCTTTTCTGGGAAATAGTGTTTATAGAAACGGAAAGCCTCTGTCAATTGCTTTTTTTCTGCTCCAAAATCGCCATAGACAAGGCCAACGGTGTCAATTAAGTGACGAATGGCGTCACTTTTTATAAAAGAGGCAAAGACATCAGGGCGTTGTAAGACGGGCAGAATTTTACCCATATACAAGTCGGTGAAAAAGAGAGAATCACTTTGAGCCAATTTTTCTTTGCCGGGTTCTAAGTTGCTTGTATCCAATGCCAGCAATTCCCGTTCAAATTGTTTTATACTAAGGTCAACTTCAATATGTGAAACATCTGGAATATTTTTACCTTTGTCACCTGTACACGCGAGTATTGATAGTAGAAAAATAAGGCAGGAAAGCTGAAGAAAAGATTGGCTAACAGTTTGGATCATATTTTCTTTTTTTGCTACACTCTAGCGTAAGTAATTAACTTTTTATATAATATTTGTCTATCAATTATACACAAAACATAGTGACCAATCGTTTTGTCTACGTCTTTATTTCATTGGCCACACAATTGTAAACATAAACCACCAAAGATGAAAAAAATTGTAGCGACTTTCGCATTTTTAAGCCTATTGCTAGTGACTAGCAATGCGCAGGAAGGATTTCGTTTTGGCTTTGAAGCCAGCCCTTCCATATCCTGGATTCGTACCGATGACAATACCGTAAACGGTAATGGTGTAAATGGCGGAATGCGATTAGCAGTAAATGGAGAAAAATATTTCGCAGAAAACTATGCCTTAACCTTTGGTTTGGGCTTTGCCTTCAACCAAGGAGGGACACTTAATCATGAATTAGGCGGAGACTTATGGCCTACTAGTGAATTGAGTGACGAAATCTATCGAACATTGCCAAATAATGTAGATTTAAAATACGGCATTCAGTATGTAGAGCTCCCTTTTGGATTTAAAATGAGAACCAATGAATTTGGATATCTCAGAGCTTATGCAGAGTTGCCTCGTTTTATCCTTGGTATCCGCACACAATCCCGTGGAACGATCGAAGCAGATGGAACAGATTTCGACACGGAGAAAGAAAATATAAAGAAAGTAGTGCACCCCTTAAGCCTTTCTTGGGGGCTTGGTGCTGGTGCTGAATATACGATCAACGAAAACACATCTATAGTAGCAGGTTTATATTTTCAAAATGGTATCACAGATATATCTAAGAATGATGGAAATCAACTATTAGATAATGGAGATACTCGTAAGGAAGATTCTAAAGCTAAAATAGGTTCAATTACTTTACGAATTGGAGTAAT
The DNA here is from genome assembly GCA_964508085.1 of uncultured Saprospiraceae bacterium. GTDB lineage: Bacteria > Bacteroidota > Bacteroidia > Chitinophagales > Saprospiraceae > CALGLS01. Next base: position 18,877 of record CAZDTI010000077.1, read on the forward strand.
CTTTTAAACAGGTATTTTAAGAGCAGAAGAGGGGTTTTGACCTTCGTAAAGTTTCACAACAATATTGTTACAAGGAAAGGCACCATTTTTGGATGCCTTTTTTTGTTGGAGGTTTCTTGGTTATTACTTGAAATCGAATAAACACCTATTTTCGGAAAGACAGAATATTTGTTAATTTTGGCAAGTTTACTAGTCATTCCGACTCACGTCTAAATGATCATTATGCAAATAGAAAACACGACACCGTATATGTTATCGACAGAACAAATCAGCGCAGACCAAATTTCTCATTTCATTAAAGAAGCTTTGTATGAAGACGTCAGAGATGGCGATCATACCTCTCTGGCTTGTATTCCTAAAGATCAAATCAGTAAAGCGAAACTCTTAATCAAAGATGATGGAGTAGTGGCTGGTATCGAACTAGCTAAAGAAATTTTCAAATATTGCGATCCCAATAGTGAAATAAATGTATTCATGAATGACGGTGATTCGGTAGCTTATGGCGACATCGTTTTCGAGGTTTCTTGTAATAGTCGCGCGCTTTTGCAAGCCGAACGTTTAGTACTTAACAGTATGCAGCGAATGAGCGGAATCGCAACATTGAGTAACCGTTTTGCTTTTGAAGTAGAAGATTTACCGGTGAAAATTTTGGATACCCGAAAAACAACACCACTCTTACGTTTCCTTGAAAAGTGGGCGGTACGTACCGGTGGCTGCAATAATTATCGCGATGGCTTATACGATTGGATCATGATCAAAGACAACCACATTGATGCTTGTGGAACGATCACAGATGCTGTCAATCAGGTCAATGCTTATCTTAAAGAAAACAATCTAGACTTGGGGATTACGGTAGAAGTGAGAAACCTTAATGAATTGGATGAGGTACTTGCAGTAGGAAACATTACTCGTATCATGTTGGATAATTTTGAGTTGCCTTTATTACGAGCAGCAGTTCAGACTGTTGGTGGGCGTTTCGAAACAGAAGCTTCTGGTGGAATCACTATTAATACAGTGCGTGAGGTGGCTAAATGTGGAGTAGATTACATCTCTTCAGGTGCTTTAACACATTCTGCTCAAAGTATGGACATGAGCTTGAAGGTGATAAAAGAGTAAGAAAAGAAAACAATTTAAAAGAAAACCGTCATTCTGATTATCAGAGTGACGGTTTTCTTTTTGTGGAGACTTAATTGTCACAAAACAGAGTATAAAGAAGGCCAACAAGATTTGTTCCTTCACATGCCTTTGTTCATTCGCGAGAGCGTTGGAAAGGCAACTGATTATAACTTCGTTCTGTTAATAAAGTCACACTTAAACAGAAGGAAATTTTGATTTTTGTTCTATTTGTGCTATTTTTAGTCAATATTTAACTATAAAACGCAACAATACACCAATTAAATCACCCTAAACTTTATATTATGCTGAATGAACAAGTACGCAGAATTATGTCTTCTGACCCCGTTGTGGTTGATCCGTATGATAAAGTAGCCGATGTTTCCAACATGATGGTAAGAAAACAATTACAACAACTTCCAGTAGTAGACGAAAATCGCCAATTCCTCGGAATCATTACTTCTTATGACTTATGGCAAAACTGTAGAAACGGAAAAGCATCAGCTGAGCAGACTGTTCAACAGATAATGAACACTAATGTCATACACATTTCTCCGAAGGACAAAGTAGGTACTGCAGCTGAGTTATTTATGGACAAACGTTTCAAAACCTTACCAGTAGTTAATCTTAAAAATGAACTGAAAGGTGTTATTACCGCTTTTGACGTAATTAAATACGTATTCGAAAATGAGTATCCGCACCCGAGTATTTATGAATCGATTATAAATGAACCCGCTGCGAGGTAAGTAATAACTAATATTGACCTTATCCTTTAAAACCACAAAAAATTGAGGGTGGTATGCCTTTGTGATGCCTTAAAATAAGTCCGTTTGCTTTGATTAGCAGACGGACCTATTTAATTGTAGAGGCTACATTATTATATTCTCCAGTAAATCCTAAACAAAAATAGCTTAAGTTCATTTACTTTGTGTCACATTCAAGAACAAAAGTGGAATACAACATAGATCATGGATTCGTTAACACAAGTCATTTTAGGAGCCGCAGTAGGAGAGGCGGTGTTGGGAAAAAAAATTGGAGGGCGAGCTATGATATGGGGAGGCTTCGCAGGATTCTTGCCGGATCTAGACGTAACTTCAAGTTTTGTAGTAGATGAGATTAGTGCGCTGGCTATTCATAGAGGAATTACGCACTCTTTCATCTTTGCAGCTGTTTTTTCTGTTTTCATTGCCTGGCTGGTTCACAAATTATACGATACAGGGCTGTATCAAAAAAAGGCATACAAAGTTATAGCTTCTATAATCGCAGTAGGAGGACTTCTTTTTACAGCGAACTACCTGCCCTATATGGTTTCGGACAAACTCAATATGTCTTTGCTTTGGGGGAGCCTTGGAGTCGGTGCGATTATATTGTTATTGATGAATCGTTACTACTTTAAAGTAGCGCAAAAGGAAGTGGAAACCACTTGGCGAGAATGGTACTGGCTATTTTTCTGGGCCATTATTACACATCCTATCCTAGATTGTTTTACGACTTACGGTACACAGATATTTCTACCTTTTAGTGATTACCGAGTGGCCTTCAATGTCATCTCTGTAGCTGATCCGATTTACACTGTTCCATTTTTAATCACATTAATTATTGCGGCCTTGCTCCGTAGAGGTACGAAATGGAGAAGTATTGTTAATTGGTCTGGAATAATTGTTAGTAGCTTGTACATGACGTTCTGTTTTTACCACAAGCTACAAGTCAATAAAATTTTTGAAGATTCCCTTTCGGAAAACAATATTACTTACAGTCGGTACATGACTTCCCCACTTATTTTCAACAATGTGCTATGGCTAGGGCTCGCAGAATCCGACACCGCTTATTATCATGCTTACTATTCTTTCATGGATGAGGATACAGATATGGATGATTATAACATTTTCCCAAAACAATACGATCTGTTGGCTAATTATAAAGGTGATCCCACTTTGAAAACGCTACGTTGGTTTTCTAACAATTATTACACGGTGTTGCGTCGGCCTGATGGAGATTTGCAAATGAACGATGTTCGTTTTGGTATTTTTGGTAATAAATTGAGGAAGAATACGGATTATGTTTTTAAATTTATTTTGGAAGAAAAGAAGGATGGTTTAGAAATGCATCAGTCGCGAGAAGGTCGAGAGATAAATAGGGAGACCTTCAGGGAATTGTGGGATCGGATATGGGGTAAAGAGTAGTAGAGAAGAAAAAAAGTGTTTTGATTTACGATTTCTGAAAGGTGCTTGTAAAGATTTCTAGTTTAAGAATATTGTATACAAGTCTTTTTTTTCTTCTTTTCCTCTTAACTCGGATGTGCCAAGAAATTCAGCAGTGTAATTTTTTTGTAATTCAATTTGCTTCAACATGTCATCAGAAATGATAAGGTCAGTATTGTAAGAATTACATAACCCCTGAATTCTTGCAGCCACATTTAATACATCTCCTGAGAATAATATTTCTTTTTTTATGGCTCCGATTTCACCCGTTGTTACTTTTCCAAAATGAATACCTGCTTTGAAGGTAGGTGCAAGTCCGAATTGACTTTTAAACCAATCTTCTTTGCTTTTCAAATGCTCCCTCATCGCAAAAAAACAATCAATACAGCAACTGCTTTCCTTGCTTTTTTGAACTTTCCAAGACAAAATAATTTCGTCTCCTACATATTGATAGATCTCTCCTTTATGGTCGATTATGGCATTTGTAAAACAATCATAATACGCTCGAAGTAATTTAAAATATTCTAAATGGCCCAGTTTTTCAGCGATTGTCGTAGAGGATTTCATATCTAAAAACATAAAAATCCTTTCCTCTTCAATTGGAGTATGGTATTTCCCTGTAAAGAAATTGCTTAAAACGCGATGTCCCATGAACGCACTTATTTCTGAATAGAAAAGAGAAAGCATAAGAGATGCCGCTAACTGTACTCCTGTGCTCAAATGAGTTACACTCGTAAAATAGTTAAGGTACTTTTCCCACACATTCTTGTCAAAAATATGCGTATCCAATTCCATACTCGCAGCGATTGGGAAAGTCACCAGAATGATTAAAAAGAAGAACAGAGCATAAATAAGGATTTTGCACATAATCCTTAGTGCAAAATTCTTATTTGCAAATATGTTACTGAGATACCTTAGCTCGATAAAACCCGTCAGTAAACCCACAGTTGTAACGGCCAGGCTGGACAGAATGAATATCTGATAATCAATTTTGATGGCAGTGGAGGGAAGTTCACTAAAACTGCCCGAAGCCGCTAATTCAATAATCAAGAAAACCCATCCAGACAACAACCAAATCACTCCAAATGGAATTAGTTGTTGAACATTTCGTTTGGTTTTAGGTCGCAACATTCCTTTCTTGATTTTTGAGTTGAATGAAAAAGTCTTTTATAGAGTGCTTTCCATATTTGTTAGTCGTCATATCTATTGCCATTACGTTTAGGAAAAACTCTGTCGTTCCAAATTGAGCTTTATTCATGAAAAGAGAAGCTAAGCGAAGTAATACTATTCTTACCCAATCAGGGATGTAAGTAATTTTACTTTTTTTATTAATTGAATTGAAAGCAATGTCTGCAATTTCTTTATGCGTAAAGACTTCCTTTCCACCAACTTCAATGACTTCGTTATTTTGGAATACAGCATCGATACAAACTTTAGCAAGGTCGGCACCATGGATAGGGTTTACCTTAGTCGTTCCGTCTCCAAAAAGATAGATCCTCCCTTTTTTCGCCATGTCATAAAATTCTTTTATATCAGAAAAGAAGCCACTCGGACGGATGATGCAATAATCCAATCCAGAAGCTTTAAGCTCTTGAACAAAGCGTTCTTTTGCTTCGCAGATTTTTAAGTGCTTTAATTTTTCGCCATGTAAAACGGAGATGTAAATAAATTTACGCACTCCGTTTTTCCTGGCCTCTTCTAATAAGTTTTTATTCGCTTGATAATCTACATCCATGTAAGTCAAACCATCTTTTTGACGAGTGATGCCAACACTTGATATGACTACATCAATTTCATCACAGCAACCAGCTAAGGAAGCGCTATCTGTAACTTGAGCTTCGATAATTTGTGAAGAAGGGATACCTATTCGTTCTAATTTTTGAACGTTACGAGCTATAGCTTTAAAGTCCATCTGCCTCTTTTTTAAATGTTCGACAATCCAACTCCCTAAATAGCCCGTTGCTCCAGCGACTAATATTTTTTTCATGATTATTTTTTTAAAGTGATTAAAATTGTTCGTCGTATTGACAATGCAAATATGAGGACGACCTGTCTGCCGATCGTTCTTGAATGTAATTGCGTACCATATGATGAGATTCAGTACTTTAAAAAAAATGAGAAGAATGGATATTAGAGCATGTTGGGGAATTGCTCTTTCTCGACACAAAGACCAATTCCCCAACATACTCTAAAAGAAGAGAGTCCTAATTAGTATTAAAACATAATTAGAACTCCTAAAAAAATGAAGGATAGTATGGGGTTACCTTTTCAAAATGTTATCTCATATGGTTTGAGGAAGCGTTTGATTCCAAACGTCAGTGCGCAGCGTTTTTTGAACATATTCCTTAAAGTCTGTGGCCTTTCTACCCAGTACCTTTTCTACGTCAGAAGTCACTTCCTGATTTTTTTCGTTACTTAATACCTCTCTAAATAGATAGTCGAATAACCAAATATAATCGGAGGGAAGCCCTGCAGATTTCATTATTGAATTATACGTTTCTAAAGAGACCGCCTGATAGTGTATTTTTTTGCCGGTACCGGTTACAATTTCTTTTAAGGCCTCTTCAAAAGTTAAGGTTCTTGGACCAGTTATCTGGTAGGTTTTTCCATTGTGTGTATCGTCTAACAATACTTTCACTACGACCTCTGCAATGTCACTAGTATCCACAAATGGAATTTTAGCATTAGGCATCGGTAAAGCCACATGACCCGCCAATATTGGTTCTAAGAAAGCACCTTCGCTAAAATTTTGATTAAACCAAGACGCTCTGACCAAGGTGTAATCCAAACCAGAGTTGGCGACTACTTGCTCGCAGCGTTCCGCCTCTTTTTCCCCTTTTCCAGAAAGCAAAACGGCTTTTTTTACGCCCGCCTCTTTGGCCTTTGTCATAAGCAATTGAATGGCTTCTACGGCACCAGGAACTGCCAGATCGGGATAGTAGACAATATAAACTTTGTCCATTCCCTCTAAAGCGTCTGACCAAGTCGATGGATTATCCCAATCAAATGCAGGGTCATTTCTTCGCGTACCTAAGCGTACATTTTGATTTTGTTCTTTCAAGCCTTCGACTACTTTACGACCAGTTTTGCCTGTAGCTCCGATGACTAATACATTATTTTGATTCTTCATTGTATTGAAAATTTTATAGTTAAAAAATGATTTTAGGGATAAGGGATAAATAAATGTCCGATTTGGCATCGAAAAATTTGAGCTAATCGAATAAAAAAGCGGAGGCATAGCGAGCTACGTTGAGCATTTTTTGTGAAG
>CAZDTI010000078.1:0-25265 GCA_964508085.1 uncultured Saprospiraceae bacterium
CCTATAACTGTTCGTCGTTTGGACAAGGCGGCCGTTCCATATCAGTTAATAAGTGGAGAAAGACGTTTGCGAGCATCTAAACTAGCCGGACTAACAGAGGTGCCAGCCTACATCCGTACAGCCAATGACCAGGAAATGTTGGAAATGGCACTAGTCGAAAATATCCAGCGAGCAGATTTGAACCCTCTAGAAGTCGCCTTTACTTACAGACGATTAAAAGATGAATGTTCTTTAGATGATGCTGAATTGGCTGATCGTGTGGCTAAAAAACGTAGTACAATAACAAATTACTTGCGTTTGTTGAAACTGCCTCCCAACATACAGGATGCATTAAGAGCAAAGGATATAACCATGGGGCATGCTAAAGCGTTGGCCGGTGTTAGTGATTTGTTGGTGCAAACTGATATGTTCAAGAAGGTGAAGGAACACAATCTTTCTGTACGAGCCACTGAAGCTTTAGTAGCGGCTTATGAAAACCCAAAAAAGAAAACGGGTGGCGCCCAGCAAAGTGTTCCAGCAACAGTTACTGCCGCCTATCGTGATATCGAAGATGGTTTACGTAACTTGCTAGAGACTAAAGTACTATTGAAAAGAAAAAGCAATGGAAAGGGACAAATCGTCATTCCCTTTGCCAGTGATAGTGACTTGAACAGGATTCTAGAATTTCTAGAAAAAGATGGTTTCTAATAGTCTGTGTTAGATACAGCAATGTCCATAAATTGCGTTTACTCTATATGAAAACTATCGTAAGCTTATTTATCTTATCTTTCCTGAGCTTCTTCAAAGTAGAAGCTCAAATTAAAGCTGATAGCATTCCTGCCAATTCAACACCTAAAGAGAATGAAATTCTAACTCCAAACATCGTGTACAGTTCGATGGATTCTGTGCCTGCTATAATACGGGAAAGAAAAATCGAAAGGCGCAAGCAAAGTGTCCGGGATTTATTCAATTTCAAAAAGGACTATCCTTCTCCTAAAAAAGCCCTTATACTTACCGCTGTTCTCCCTGGCTTGGGTCAAATTTACAACAAGAAATATTGGAAACTACCCATCGTTTATGGAGGAGTAGGGTCTATGGTATGGCTTATTATCTACAACAATAGAGAATACAATCGGTACAAAACGGCTTTGAAATATAGAGATGATGATGATCCGGAAACCATAGATGAATTCTCTAATGAAGATGGAGTAGAATTGGTGCCAGATTCCTCCTTAAAGCTTTCCAGAAATGCTGCATTAAAAAACAGAGAACTTTCCTACATCGGTCTAGCCTTTAGTTATATACTAACAGGGGTGGATGCTTTCGTTGATGCTCACCTCCTTGGGTTTGACGTTAGTGACGATTTGACTTTGGAATGGCAACCCCATTACCAAATACTTCCCAACGAGGCTTCTGCTATGAGTCTTCATTTTTCTTTTCAACACAAGGCGAAAAAACCAGTTGTTTATCCAGTTCAGTTTTAAAGAGTCCATACATAATTAGGGCACTTTTGAAAATTGGAGAGAATCGACTTTACCAAAACAGACCAAATATGAAAAATACCATATGCATATTCATCTTAGGTTTTTTATGCTTGTGTAATATTGAGGCACAGACCAATTCTTCTCAAAGAATAATAAACAAGGAGGTTGCAAAGACCGTTAGTGTTTCAACATCTATTTGTCCAATCGATCTGGTATCCTCAATAACAAAAGAAGATGAAATTGGAAAAAGGAATCTTAGTTTAGCTAATTTTAAGGATGATTATCCATCCCCAAAAAAAGCAATAATATTTTCTGCGACTCTTCCCGGCTTAGGACAAATCTATAATAAGAAATATTGGAAGCTGCCCATCGTGTATGCAGGAATTGGAAGCATGGTGTTTTTGATTATTAAGAACAATAAAGATCACAATACTTATGAAACAGCTTGGAAAATCCGAAATGATGACAATCCAAATACCATGGACGACTTTATAGATAAAGAAACAGGAGAAGAATTATTATCCAATTCATCTCTGAGGCTTAGATTGGAGAAAGCTACAACAAATAGAGAGCTATCCTATTTTGGCCTTGCATTATGTTATATCCTTACCGGAGTAGATGCCTTTGTGGATGCCCATTTAAAAGGTTTTGATATTAGTGACGATTTGACTTTAGAATGGAGCCCAGATTATAATATTCTACCTGGGCAAAAATCAGCCATGAGTTTAAACCTATATTTTCAGCATAAGGCAAGAAAAACAATCTATTATCCAGTGAAGTTCTAATAGATGATATATATAGTAAAAACAACCTCAGACAAAAGCCTGAGGTTGCGTAAACTACTTTATAAACAGAAAGGCTACGAGCGTAGCCCATACAACTGTTTCGATTTAGGAGTCGTTAAAGAATAAAAATTTAGGTTTCATTCAATAACAGACGAATATAAAAGTCAGCAAAAGTGGTACACTTTCGCAAAAAAATAATTAAAATTTTGGATATAAGAAATCAAAAAGATAGGCTTATTGATTTCATTTGGTATTTTTGACTTTTCCAAATATACTAAGATTTTCTTTAAATGCAATTCAGAGCCTATTAAATTAACATAATTTATATCGAAAATGCTACAGATCGACTTTAACGAATTTCCCACTTTGCAATCAGAACGACTTCGTTTGCGGAAAATGTCAGAGAACGATGCTGCCGCTTTTTTTGCTTTACGAAGCAACGATAAATTCACTGCTTTCTTGGATCGAGATAAGCCAAAAGACATTGAAGAAATAAATACGTTGATAGCGAATATTCTCCAACAATTTGAAAACAATGAAGCCATTTGTTGGGTGATAAGCCCCTTAGAAAATGACGACTTTATGGGGACAATCAGTTTTTGGAAAATAGATAAAGCGCATTACAGAGCAGAGATAGGTTATGGCATTCATCCTGATTATCAACAAAAAGGCTATATGTCTGAGGTACTTCCAATTGTAACAGAATATGGCTTTCGTAAAATGAATTTACATTCCATTGAGGCGAACATTAATCCGAATAATTTAGCCTCTATTAAATTAGTAGAGAAACATGGATTTGTTCAGGAAGCTTATTTCAAAGAGAATTATTACTACAATGGAAAGTTTCTGGATTCTGCCATCTTTTCATTAATCAATCAAGAAGAAGACTTATGATTGCATTAGACGTTCCAACAACTTTAATATACCATTACTAAATGGATTGACATATAGCCAATAAAATTCTCAAGTGCCACAAAAAAAAACAACAAGTCGGTACGTCTCCTAATTTTTAATTTTCAATTCTCCATTTTCAATTATTTTCATGGCAAGACGTAAATTACCTTCTCTAAAAGAAACCCAAAAAACAAATTGGAAAGAAGCCTTTCTTTCTCTGCGCTTTCTTCCACCTTTCTTTTCTGAAATTCGTAAAAGTAGTCCTATACTTTTTTATGCTAATTTCTTAGCAAGAATCATTGATGCATTTACACCGATTATAAGTCTTTGGGTTGGGAAACTAATCATCGATGAAATCATTTTCCAAGCAGCAAGTGCACATTCGAATTATGAAAACCTGTGGACTTATATCGCAATGGAACTTGCAATAGTTATCATTTCCGACTTACTCAATCGATTAATTAACCTTAGTGATGCACTTTTAGGTGACTTATACTCTAATGATTCCTCTATAAAAATAATTAGAAAAACAGAGGAGTTAAATATCAGTCAGCTGGAAGATTCTGATTTATACGATAAGCTAGAGCGAGCAAGAATTCAAACGAATCGTAGAGTAACTTTGATGACCAATGCCTTTAGTCAGGTCCAAGATTTAATTGGGATAATATCCTTAATTGTTGCCTTGATCTATTTTGAACCGTGGCTAATTGTATTACTATTGTTATCAATTATACCTTCTTTTCTAAATGAGTTAAAATATAGTAATTCCAGATACTCTGTTGCAAAAAGCTGGACCGCCGAAAGGCGCGAGTTGGATTACCTTCGATTCATCGGAGCAAATGCCAAAACGGCAAAAGAGATTAAGCTTTTCGGATTGACAGATTTTATCGCCAACCGATTTAGAAACTTATCAGACCAATATTATTATGTAAATAAAAACCTGGCCGTAAATCGGACTACCCGAGGAGCATTGTTCAACTTACTAGGCATCTTCAGTTATTACGCGGCCTACGTGCTAATTATCTACCGGGTCTTAAGTGGAATTATAACGATAGGAGAGTTGACTTTTCTTGCAGGTTCATTCCGTCGATTAAAAGCCAATATGCAGAGTAGCCTGGCTCGGTTCACTCGGATATCCGAAGCTGCTCTTCAACTAGGAGATTACTTTGAATTTTTGCAAATCGAAGGGGAACTAGAAAGAGATAATATTATGTCTCTGCCTGCTAAAATTAAGAAAGGTTTTGAACTCAAAGAAGTTAGCTTTAGTTATCCTGGATCGGAAGACTTGGTCTTAAATAAGGTCAGCTTTGAAATTCGCGCAGGAGAGAAAATGGCTTTTGTAGGCGAAAATGGGGCGGGTAAAACAACTTTGATAAAATTATTGCTGCGTTTTTATCAACCTAATTCTGGAGTTATATTATTAGATGGAATCGACATTAGACGATTTAACAAGGCTGCTTATCAGCAAATGTTTGGAGTTATCTTCCAGGATTTTGTTCGATATGAGTTTACCTTAAGAGAGAATATCGCAATTGGTAATATTTCTGAAGTGGATAATATGTCGGTTATAGAATCTGCAGCGTCTAGAAGTTTGGCCGATCAAGTTGCTTCAGAAATGAAGAATGGTTACGAACAGCAACTGGGTAAACGATTCGCACGAGGAACAGATTTGTCAGGTGGCCAATGGCAGAAAATTGCCCTAGGAAGAGCTTATATGAAAGACGCTGCGATTATGATTTTAGACGAACCTACTTCAGCTTTAGATGCTCGTGCAGAATATGAAGCCTTCCAACGTTTTATTGGTTTGACAAAAGGTAAAACAAGTATCATTATTTCACATCGTTTTAGCACCGTCCGAATGGCGGATCGAATTATAGTGTTGAAAGACGGAAAAATATTGGAAAAAGGAACACATGAAGAATTGATGGAGGAGGGGCAATTGTACTCGGAATTATTTGAGTTACAAGCAGCGGGGTATCAATAGGGGTTAATTGAAAATGGAGAATTGAAAATTGCCCTGATACACTGAGATTCGTAAACTGAAGACAAAGAAAAACCGCTATAACAATTATACTACAATTTTCAACCTAAAGTCCCTTCTTTATTCAAAACAACTAAAGTTCTTCCCATTTTATCATGAACGCCCTGATGTCTTTGATCGAATATTACAAAGCTAATAGACATCATAAGGATAAACATCAAGCTGTCATGTGCCGAGTCATAACTCATGTAAGCAGGGAAGACAATCATCTCTTCGAAGGTTGTCACGTTTTGAAAATCAGGATCATTAAAAACTGCAAGATTTCTTAGCACTGCAATTATAGAAGTTCCAATAAAAATCAAAGAACGGACAAAGGACTGAGCGGGTGTCATCGGACCGCCAACCTCTGCAATAACTTTTATTTTCATTGCCATCTTGCCCAATGTCGCCTGATATTTCCATTCCATCAATGGTTTGTAGAACATTACTAAAGCAATAATTAACAACTCCAAAGTTAGGGACTTCAAAGAAAGTTGGTTGTAAGTGCTAATAAAGACAAAAGGTACAAATATAGCGCTATCAATAATAGAAGCAAGTGCTCTTACACTAAAGCCAGCATAATGGAGTGGATCGTTTTCCGTGGAAGTTTGATTGTCATTAAAGTTAACCGGCATAGAAAGGGAAGGAGAGAAAGCCAGGGAAAAAACAATAGCTATTTTTTGCAACTAGCATATGGAAGAAAGGTCAGAAAATTTCCATTAGGCTAATTTATTCAACCTGAAAACTTTCTGACCTTCTCAATTTATTTAGAAAAAAACTTAAGCATTCTTATTAATACAGTTCAAATCCTCAAAGGCATGCTTTAAGCGTTCTACAAAAGAAGTTTCCGCAGATCTTAACCAAGAACGAGGATCGTAATTCTTCTTGTTCGGCTTATCGTCACCATCTGGATTTCCAATTTGCGTTTGCATATAATCGCGTTTTCCTTCGTAGGTCTCTCTAACACCAGACCAGAAAGCCCATTGCATGTCTGTGTCAATATTCATCTTCATCGCTCCGTAGTCAATCGCTTCTCGAATTTCTTCCCGAGAAGAGCCGGATCCACCGTGAAAAACAAAGTTAATTGGGTTAGCTCCTGTTTTGAATTTTTCCTGAACAAAATCCTGAGAGTTTTTCAAGATGATTGGACGCAATTCTACATTACCTGGTTTGTAAACGCCGTGAACATTACCAAAGGCAGCCGCAACAGTAAATCGAGGACTGATCTTAGATAATTCTTCATAAGCATAAGCAACTTCTTCCGGTTGGGTGTACAATCTAGAACTGTCAATATCTGTGTTATCCACGCCATCTTCTTCTCCACCTGTTACGCCCAATTCTATTTCCAGCGTCATTCCTATCTTATCCATTCGCTTGAGGTACTCCTTGCAAATTTCAATATTTTCCTCAATAGGTTCCTCTGACAAATCTAACATGTGTGAACTATAAAGAGAGTAACCTCTTGTCGCATGGAAGCGTTCACCTGCTGCTAAAAGCCCATCTATCCAAGGCAACAATTTCTTAGCACAATGATCGGTGTGTAGGATAACAGGGACACCATAAGCTTTTGCCATTGTATGTACGTGCATGGCTCCAGAAATTCCACCAAGAACAGAGGCTTGCTGATTTTCATTAGATAATCCTTTGCCTGCAAAGAAGCTAGCACCTCCATTCGAGAATTGAACGATAACTGGCGAGTTGACTTCTCTTGCTGTTTCCAAAACGGCATTGACAGAATTTGTTCCGATAACATTTACGGCAGGCATTGCAAAATTTTGCTCGTTGGCATAATTCATTAATGCAGTAGCATCGTCTCCGGTTAAAACGCCGGCTTTAAATCTAGGTGTTGACATATAATTTTATTGAATTTTTTGTGATTTTATTCTAATTATTTTAAAACGTAAATGACGAGGCGAACCATCGTCATCTTGATGGAATAAAAAACAGAATTACTATTATATTTATTCTTACAGTCACTAAACTTCTCGTGAGTTAGGATGCTCCTCTTGTCATACTGAGCGACCAAAGGGAGTCGAAGTATTACCGTCTCTTAGGCATTCCACCCATTCCTTTCATCATATTTGGGTTCTTAGACATCTTGTGCATCATCTTACGCATCTGATCGAATTGCTTTATGAACTGGTTGATTTCATGAATGCTACGTCCACAACCTTTTGCAATTCTGTTCTTACGACTCATGTTCAAAATTTCAGGATGCTCTCTTTCCTTTGGAGTCATAGAGAAAATAATGGCTTCTACTTTCGCGAAGGCAGTATCATCAATATCCAGATTCTTGGTCATCTTATTCATCCCAGGAATCATGTTCAACAAAGACTTAATGTCTCCCATTTTTCGAATTTGATTCAGCTGACTAAGGAAGTCATTGAAGTCAAATTTATTTTTCTTAATTTTCTTTTCTAATCGTTTCGCCTCTTTTTCATCGAATTGTTCTTGCGCTTTTTCTACGAAGGAAACAATGTCTCCCATACCCAAGATTCGTTGGGCCATACGGTCAGGGTGAAAAACATCGATGGTGTCCATCTTCTCCCCAGTACTGACAAACTTAATTGGTTTTCCAACAGTATACTTAATAGATAAAGCAGCACCACCACGGGTATCACCATCCAACTTTGTAAGAACACAACCGTCAAAATTGATTCTTTCATTAAAGGCCTGAGCAGTGTTGACTGCATCCTGTCCAGTCATGGAATCCACTACGAAAAGCGTCTCGTTTGGTGTGATGTGGTTTTTGATGTTTTCAATCTCGTTCATCATTTCTTCATCCACAGCCAGACGACCCGCGGTATCCACTATGACAACATCGAAACCATGTAGTTTTGCATGGGCAATGGAGTTACCTGCAATATCAACGGGGTTTTTATTTTCTATTTCGGAGTAAATCGGAACTCCAATTTGCTCTCCCAAAACAGTCAACTGATTGATCGCAGCAGGACGATAGACATCACAGGCGACCAACAATGGTTTTTTCTTTTTCTTTGTTTTTAGATAGTTAGCAAGTTTAGCACTAAAAGTCGTTTTACCAGACCCCTGCAAACCAGAAATCAAAACTACTCCAGGACTACCTTTAATGTTGATACCCGCAGCTTGGCCACCCATCAATTGGATAAGTTCATCCTGCACGATTTTCACCATTAACTCACCGGGCTTTACAGAGTTAAGCACGTTTTCAGTACCTAGAGCTGTTTCCTTTACCTTATCGGTAAATTCTTTGGCAATTTTATAATTAACATCTGCACCAACCAAAGCACGACGGATTTCTTTAATGGACTTCGCAATATTGAGTTCCGTGATTTTGTGGTCACCGCTAAGGGTTTTAAAAACACCTTCTAATTTGTCATTTAAACTTTCGAACATAATATAAAATCTGTTTTTCTGCTGTCAGCTTTCAAATAAGACTCATTGAATTTGAGCGATGCAAATATAGGTATTTGAAAGGAATATTTTTGGATTAAATAAGAAGGACTTAAGCCCAATTAGAACTGCTTCCAGTGTTTATACACCAAATCCACAGGAAGCCCCATGATATTCGGGAAAGTCCCTTCAATTTTATTGATTTTGCACAAACCCATCCACTCTTGAATACCATACGAACCCGCTTTGTCATAAGGTTCATAAGTGTTGATGTAATACTCGATTTCCTCATCTGTTAGTTCATCAAAATAAACCTGAGATACTCCAGAGAAGACCTCTTCTTTTTCTAAAGAAACCATGCAGACCCCTGTAATTACAATGTGCATACTGCCAGAAAGTTTTCTCAAAGTCTTTTTTGCATCTTCAAAATCTTTAGGTTTGCCGTAAATGATGCCTTCATGAATGACTACAGAGTCTGCCGTTAGGATTACTTCACCTTTTTGCAAGTTTGCTAATAGAGGTTGTGCTTTTAATCGAGCTAGAAAGGGTGCGACTTCTTCAACTGCCATATCATCAGGGTAAATTTCTTCTACGTCTTTAGTCCTGATCTCAAAAGGAATTCCTGCTTGTTCTAATAATTGAGAACGGCGAGGGGATTTGGAGGCGAGGATGATTTTTTTCATGTTGCTTTGAATTGAAAACTTAATAATTGAAAATTAGCTTGATGTGAGTTAAATGGATTTGCTATAGTACTATCAACCATAATAAGCCGAGTAACATGCAGCCTTTTAATACAAAACTTAGCTGTCCAAAGTCTGTTCTGCTAGCGGCCTTTTTCAGGAGGAAGATACTCCAAGCGATAAATAAAAATAAAGCAACTCCAACAAAAAAGGAGATATTAAAACTAGTCACGAAGCTAAAAAAAACACTTGAAAAGAGAAGCCCCAACAAAATAAACAAACCCATTATTCCTGCAATGGATTTAGCGCCTCTTATTCCTAAGGCAATCGGAATCGTTCGAGCTAAGTATTTTTTATCTCCCTCTACATCTTCGATATCTTTAACTATTTCTCTAAAAAAGGTAATTAAGAATGAAAAAATTACAAATGCAAAGAAGACATGTTGTCTTTTTGGAAGAGTCAAGAAATCACCATAATGTAATTGCTGAAGTAATTCAAAGTTAACATACCCCACTAATAAAGGAACGAAGCAACATAACAAGGCAACTACGAAATTCCCAAAAAAGAAAGAACGTTTTAAAAACTGAGCATAAAGGAACAATAAAATGGATACGGTATTGTATATAATGGTAATTCCCCAAAGTCCAGTTTTGCTGCTCAGGTAACTACTAATGAAGGCACCAGCAATAACAAAAAACAGATAAGAACGTCTTGCTGCCCGCCATGTAATTTTTTTGTTTATGATTACTTTGTTTGGTTTGTTGACCAAATCAATTTTGTAATCAAACCAATCATTAATGATATATCCTGATGCAGTGGCAAGCAAGGTCATCAGAGTCATTAAGTGAAAATTGAACCTAGAAATAGATTGGAATAAGAACTGATGTTCCGGAGGGGGCGAAAACAGCTTAAACTGCAACACATACATAGTAAGCGCAACAATAATTAAATTTGGCCAACGGACAAGCTGCAGCCAATAACGCATTATAAATGACCGTATTTTATGTGATCTTCATCCGCAGCCTGAGTTTCATCCAGCCACCGATTATGTAAACGCATAACCTTTTCTATAACATCACGAACACATCCTTCGCCACCATTAACAGGACTAACATATCGGGAGAGCTCCACGATTTCATGTGCAGCATCATGTGGACAAGTGGGTAAGCCGCAGATACGCATGGCATGATAATCCGGGAGATCGTCACCCATGTATAAAACGGTTTCTGGGTCAGTATTGCTTTCTTTCAAATATTGCTTGAGTACCGATTTTTTCTCAGAAATACCAGAATAGATTTTAGTGATTCCAAGATTACTCAGCCGAGTAGTAACACCTCTTGACTTTCCGCCAGTTATGATGACCACTTTGTATCCGGCTTCTACAGCTCGTTTCATAGCATATCCATCTCGGGTGTGCATGCTACGCAATAATTCTCCCGATTCTGTAATCAAGAGTTTGCTATTGGTCAACACACCGTCTACATCAAGGACGAAGGTGTCAATGTCTCTAAGTTTTTCTAGGAAGTTCATCTAGGCCTATTGATTATCTCTCCATTCATAAACCCATTTCGCCTGAATTTGCTCCAGGTGACCTTCTGTAGAACCTTCACGGGTTCCTTCAAAAGTAGGAATTTCCAAAATCCAATCAAGAAGCTCCGTGAAGCGAATTCTGTAAATTTTGCCTTCTGTAAAATCATCTCCGAAACGTTCGTATAGCTTCATTCCGATGTCTTCATGATCTGCCCAATTGATGGGTAGATCGTCTATGCCTTTAAAACTCATTTTTAATTGTATTAAGATTCTTGATAAGTGCTGAAGTCAATGAAACCCAGCATTTCAAAGAAAGTTGTTTAGTGATTAGTGTTCGTGTCCAATTATTTTTGACTGATCTGGTATCTCAATTTCAAGTTCTGCTTTATCATCCAAAATGATGCATTGACATGCCAATCTTGATTCCAATTTTGGATTGATAGCCCGATCGATGAAGTCTTCCTCTTTGTCAGAGATTTCTTCCAAAAATTCATTTCCTTTATTAACATAAATGTGGCAGGTACTACAAGCACAAACAGCCCCACAATTATGGTTTAGGTGAATGTCGTGTTGATCGTTGTCCTCCACTGCTTCCAATAAGGAATAGCCCGATTCGATGTTTTCTAGTGTGACCGGTTGGATGTTCTTATCCTCAAAAGTTACTTTTATAGTAGCCATAGTTGTTTTTCAAAATTTTTGCAAAAGTAGTTATTCAAAGCTAAATAGTGGCCTTGAAGTGAGTTTATTTGGTTAAAAGGTTAACAGGTAGGAGGGGAGAATGTTTAAGAGGCCAATTTATTGGGGTTTTAGCTGATAGAAAAGGAATGAAATAGCGTTTTATACGAAAAAGTAAATTTACCTTATTGGTAATATTATATACTCAGACGAAATTTTCTCATAAGTATAATACAGACTATATCCACGCATTATAACTTAAAAATAGCTATTACATAACGTAAACTAGAATGGAAGTGAATCACTTTGCTTGCAATACTTTAATAAAAAAATCGAAAGAATAGAACTAAATAAAAAGAGCGTAGTTAAACTCAAATTAGTTTAACTACGCTCTTTTCTGGAAGACGAACTTATATAAAAATCTACTCCTTCAAAACCTTCTCTACTAAGCTCCCATGAGTGTTCGTCAATTTTACAAAATACAAACCAGAAGCAACTTGGCTCATGTCCAAAGAAACAGAAGGATTTAGGCCCGAATCTATCATTAACTCTTGTATTCGCTTTCCACTAGCATCAAATAATTCAATAGAAATGGCATCCGAAAAATTATTTGCCAGTTCAATTTGTAACAATTGAACTACTGGATTTGGAAAGAATTGAATGTCTTGTAAACTTTCTGGCGTATTTGTAGAAACGGTTGTCAATTGAAAGGGAGTCGAAGCCGCAGTACAACCCATGTTATTGGTGATGATAAGTGTATAAGTTCCATTCTGAGTTGGCGTATAACTTTGTTCAACCGCTCCGTCAATGACTTGGTCATTAATGTACCATTGATAAAAGTCAGCGGAAGAACCGAGGAGTATTTCGTTTTGTAGAACTACTGTTGGAGGATCTACTGACGATACATTGACGAATTGTTGATTGGTATCAGTGCAACCAGCATTATTAGTGATAATTAATTCGTAAAAACCATTACCGGTTGCATCAATACTGGCTTCTGTACTGTACATCTCTCCATCTAAGAACCACTGCCAGGATGCTGCATTTTCATCAGCAGTAAGTGTCACTGACTCGCCTTCACAAATAGTGGAAGAACCGGATAACAGAATATCATTTACAGGAAGTGTAGCAAATTCAAGAATAAAATCATTTGAAGTTTCACTACAATCTAAAATAGAAAGGCTGACTGTATAGGTGCCTTCTTCCTCTGTGCTGAAAAAAGGCTCCGTAGTGGTTCCAACTAGTTCACCATCCTTAAACCAATTATAATTCTCTGCACCAGCGCCAGTTTGTAATTGTATTTCTGAACCTGTGCAAATTGCCTCCTGAACACTAGAAATTGTAGTTGCTGGTATTTCATTTATAATAACATTATATGGTGCCGAAAAAGATGGGCAACCATTCTTATATGCCAACAAGGTATACACGCCACTCTCTATAACCTGAATTAGATGATTTGTATTTGAAAGTACATTTCCATCCTGCATCCACAAGTAGGCATCCATTCCTGTTGGAGCAGTAATCATATAATTATCTCCCACACATAGATTTACCTCATCTCCTATCATCGTGGTCAAATCTGGAGATTCCTTAAACTCAATAGTATAAGTTGTAGAAAATGAATTACAAATACCGTTATTGACTTCTATTTGATAATCACCACCAGACATTACGGTCAAACTGTTGCCATCAGTTGGCAAAATTTGATTGTCTTTTGTCCAGGTGTAAGTAAGTCCAGCTTCAAAAGGGACAGAAAGTATCGCGCTATCTCCCTCACAAACCAATGGACCATTGGTCATCGCAATCGTTGCGTCAGGAATTATTTCCTCCAGATTAGGCTCTAAAGTTAAAGCATCCAAGGAAAGAACAAATAGGCCTTTATTAATATCTGAAGCAATTATGGTTCCTGAGGAAAGAAAAGGATATACTCCCCAACAACCAAGATACCCGCCATAATCATTATTCTCTGTGTTGGTATCAAAGTACGCCACTCGGAAAATGGAATCCGGATTATTCATATCATAAACCTGAACACCATCGTGGTAATAAGAAATGAATGCATAACCATCTCGAATTAAAGGGTTATGGGCAATACTGTTGGTTGCTGCTGGTGCCAACAATGTCGAGCTGAACATTTGATCTGCAGGAACTTTAATATCAGAGGGATCAGAAACATCAGCAATTTTTACTGGGGCACCGTGTGTTTCATCACAAAAAATCAAGGTATTGCCATCTTCTGATAACCAACTACTGTGGTTGAAAACCGTCCCATGATAGTCTGTCACCGAACCAAGCACTTCTACTTCATCGGTATCTCTGCAATCGTATATGTACATTCCTGAACTCAAATGAGAGCAATATACAATATGGTCTCTAACGTATAAATCATGGACATAACCACCTTCTAATTGTATGTTCGCCATTAATACTGGCGCATCTGGATTGATGGTGAGATCAAAAACTAATAAATTTCCAACTTCTGAACCAGCGACATACATACGACCATGAGGTTCGTCAATGAAAAGGTTGTGCGCATTTTCAAAATGAGAATCGTCCTGATAGACTTTACTTACCGTTTGTGGTAAGCTACTCATATCAAAAATCATCAGCCCTTCCTCCGTGTTATCGGAAACGGCATAGGCTCGATTGCGATAGGTTTTGATGTCTCGCCAGGTAGATCCTTCTCCACCAGCAAAGTTTGCGACTTCCACAGGATTTGCAGGATCAGTGACGTCTAAAAAATGTATTTTAAATTTGGAGCCCAATAAGGCAAATTCATTTCCATCGCAATCCATGTATCCCCATATGTCATTGTACTGAGGAACGGAGTCCGGCGCCCAGTTGGACAACAAACTCATATTCGAGGAAGTCGATAATGCAGATTGTGAAAATGCAAGAGTGTTTGAGAACAAAAGCAGTAAGGGTAGAAGTACGCTTTTCATGATGATATGTTTTTGAGAAGAGGGAGTCTTAAAGACTTCACAAAAAAACAATTAGTACTTGTTTAAGTACTGATTCATTTTGTCGTAATTAAGATGAATTCCACCCCGGTTTCTCTGTTTTAAAATAGTATTGTTTGTTCAGCCTTTGATTGTTTAAAAAAACGTTCCATTAAAAGGCCATGATGGGCGTAAACACCTTATATTTACTGCACAAAACATACCAATTAAAAAATTAATATATGTTAAAAAATGCAAGTGTAAAACTCTTGGAAATAAGTGGTTTACAAACAACCTTTTTTGGTGACTCTGAGGCGGTGGTTGCAGTTGATGGCGTTAGCTTTACGCTAAATAGGGGAGAAACACTTGGAATTGTTGGAGAATCGGGATCCGGAAAGTCAGTAACGTCACTTTCCGTAATGCGTTTAGTGCCTGACCCTCCAGGCAAAATTACAGCTGGAAAAATCACTTATTTTACGGAAAGTCAAGAAGCTGTAGAACTTTTAGATTTACCTGAGGAAGAGATGCGAAAATACCGGGGGAATCGAATCGCGATGATTTTTCAGGAACCAATGACTTCACTTAACCCAGTTTACACTTGCGGTAACCAGGTAATGGAGGCTATTGTACTCCATCAAAAGGTTAGTAATAAAGAGGCTAAGGAGTTGACTTTACGGTTGTTTGAAAAAGTAAAACTACCCGATACGGAGCGAATTTTTAAAGCCTTCCCGCATCAACTTTCTGGTGGACAAAAGCAGAGAGTGATGATTGCGATGGCCATGTCTTGCAATCCTGATGTCTTGATTGCGGATGAACCTACGACTGCTTTGGATGTAACTGTTCAAAAAGCCATTCTTGAGTTGATGAATGATATGAAAAAAGAATCAGGAGCCTCTGTCATTTTTATCACTCACGACCTCGGGGTTATAGGTGAAATAGCAGATCGTGTTTTAGTAATGTATAAAGGTAAAATTGTAGAACAAGGTACAGTAGACGAAATTTTCCATAATCCGCAACATCCATACACTAAAGGTCTATTGGCCTGCCGGCCCCCACTACAAGATCGTTTGCGTAAGCTTCCTGTTATCGGAGACTTTATGAATGAAAAGGGGGAAGCAATTAATGAAAGTATCTCCGTAACGAACACGGTTTCTTCTTTAAAAATTAGCAAAGAAGAAACCGCTAATCGCTTGAAAAAGTTACAACAGAAGCAACCTTTACTTTCTGTTTCAAATTTGCAAACATGGTTCCCTGTAAATAAGAATTTCTTTGGAAAACCAACGAAGTATATTAAAGCGGTAGATGATGTCAGTTTCGATGTTTATCCAGGGGAGACTCTTGGTTTAGTTGGGGAATCTGGTTGTGGGAAAACGACATTAGGACGTTCGATTCTGAGGTTGAATCCTGTGAAAAGAGGAAGTGTTATTTATGACGGTAAAGACATTTTGGGATTATCGGATAGAGAAATGCGAGAGATGAGAAAAGAGATGCAAATTATTTTTCAAGATCCATATTCTTCTCTGAACCCAAGGATGGCTATTGGTTATGCTATCAAAGAGCCGATGGAAGTTCATCAATTGTTTTCTTCAAAAAAGGAAAGACAGGAACGTGTTTTTGAATTGTTAGAATTAGTAGGTTTGAAGGCTGATCATTTCTATAGGTATCCGCATGAGTTCTCTGGTGGACAACGCCAAAGAGTTTGTATTGCTAGAGCATTAGCCCTTGATCCGTCCTTCATAATCTGTGATGAATCTGTTTCTGCACTTGACGTTTCGGTACAAGCTCAAGTGTTGAATCTGCTAACCGAACTCCGAGAAAGTTTAGGACTGACTTATATTTTTATTTCCCATGACCTATCTGTTGTAAAATATATGAGCGACAGAATGATGGTAATGAATCAAGGTAAAATAGAAGAGATTGGACCGGCAGATCAGGTTTATAACAATCCTTCTACGGAGTATACTAAGCGTTTGATTGATGCTATTCCTGTGGGGCGGTGATCATTTGATTTAGTTTGTTCCTGTAGTAATTTAATAAAAAACCCCTTGCTTATCAAAAAGCAAGGGGTTTTATGAATATCAAATCGGGGATTAATGTTGAACGTTGAAACGCTCTGTCTTAATTCCTTTGTCAGTTATAATATTCAAGTTGTAAATTCCAACTGGTAATTGTGCTATGTTGAATTGGTTTTTATCCTCTGTGATGTTAAACTTTTCCAGATAAAAAATCTGACGTCCTTGCATGTCTGTTATGCTGTAAGTTAAACGAGAAGTAGGTTCAGCAAAAGTAACATTAGCATTGATGATTTGATCAGCAGGATTTGGGAATAACATGATTTTCGCTTCTGCTTCCGTCAAAATGTTTATAGAAGTCTCTTCAACTATCTCATTAACATATACTGCAGTTGAAAGGTGCTCTCTTACGTTATTGAATATACCTGCGTCAGCAAAGACTGGAATATCATTAGCATCACTCGCGGTAGAAACAATATATGGGAGATCAGTATTAAGACTAGGAACATTACCAAGTGCATCCTCAAGAGCAAAACTGTTGGAATTGTCAAACCCAAAGAACACACTTTCCGTTCCTGTATATTTTACACCTACTAAGATCTTAGAACTATCAGTAAGTTCATAACCCGGAGTTAAGGTTAAGATATTCATAATAGAAACAGTAGCGAATTCTTGGTTGGTAGCTGTTTCATCAAAGGTTATAGCTCCGTTTCCAACTAATGTTACTTCTGGGCTATTAATAATGTTATCTGGGCTGTCACTATCCGTTTCATCCCAATTATAAACAGAAACAAGAACCTGAATCCCGTCAAGAGTCGCAGGTAAATTAACAGCTGTGTTAAATAGAACACTATCTATTCTATAGCCTTGGCCATTTGCCATGTCAAAACTAGAAATCATTTCTGAAAAACCACCACCACCGGGGCTATATCCTCCGCTACGGTTAGGACGATTATTTTCATAATCCCAAGAACCCTCACAGAATATGTTTTCAGTAACGTCGAATACATAGTCTACAGAATTATCATAGGGAGTGCCTTCAACAGAATCAGATAAAAATTCATAGGTAACGGTGTATCTTCCGACACCGCTGCCAGAGTAGTCGTAAGCCATGGATTCTAAAAAAGCGGAATCACCTGGAGCTACCAATTCAATTGGTGTAGTAGAAGCACTATATACTTCAGTAGTGGAGCTTCCAAACTGACCAAAATCTATAGAAACGGTTGAGCTCACGTTTGTTAAGTCATTCGTTCCTGCATTTCGGATTCTACTTATAGGAGTAAAAGAAGCTGAACCATCATCTTCAATATTCCAAGTAGGTACAGTAACGGTTAAAGGCCCTGTTACATCATCTAAAGCACCACTAAGGTTATTTTCAATTATGATGTTACCCATGCAGGCCGTGACTGTTTCGTTAGCCATTTGACCTTTAATTATGTCTCCAACTTCGAGTGTTACAAACATAGAAGGGATGTCAACATCATTTCCAAACGTACCTCCCCCCATAAGGAATGTCTCCGTATTTATGTTGTTAACGATAATAACAGCAATGGCTCCTTGGTCTTGTGCGTTTACACACTTAAGGCTGAAGTTACATTCACCACGATCTATAACTGCAATTTTATCAGTTAAATCTGTGGAAATTGGGTCACAGCCATTAGCAGGTTCTACTAAGGATAATTCACCACAGTAAATAGAATCTAAGAGGCTAGGGCCAAAATCTGCAAGGCTGTAACCATATGAATTCTCTCCACCGCTGCTGGTTACAACAATTTCTTGTGCTGACAAGCCTATTGAACCTATCAAAAATAAAAATAAAAATGTAAATGTTCTCATGAAATAAGATTTTGATTAACAATTTAATGAATGGGCAAAAATACCAAAACCTGAGATATATTTTAAAGTTAAAATATATATATGGTCCCTTAGTATTCATTTTCCCTAAAATAGTCCTTCAAATTACACCTTAATCTACTTTTTTTTACATTATTATTGAGTTATATGCAACTAGTGGACATTTCAATCGTCCTTACTATTAGTACGTTTGCCGAAAAAAAGTGACTTTTCGTTTGATAAAACGTAGTTTCACGACGAAAACGGACACTTTTATTTTATTCTATCGATAATTAATTATTACACCTATTTCTATAACTACAATACCAAATACCAAGTCTTATGAAAAACAAAAACCTCCGAAACCTTATCCTTGGCTGTTTGATACTTTGCAGTATCTTTTCTTATGTCTATCTGAATAGCGCTGTGGTAAGTGAACAAACAGCTAAAACGTCTATTCAGATCGTAGAGCCTGATCAAAAAGCCAAGCAGGAGGTTATGCTACCTGATGTTAAGGCGATTAAGGCCATTATAGAAAAAGGCAAGCATTTACTGCCTGCCTCTTAGGTTCTTTTCTGATAAATACCCAGTGTAACCCTATTATTTTACCAGGACATCTACAAACACTGGAAAGTGGTCACTGTAACCACCATAATATTTAGGGCCGCCATAGGTTTTGTTGGGCTTATCTCCATATTTCTTATCCACATATACTAAATAAGACGGACGAAAAATTTGGGCTTCACTCATGCTAATTCCTGCGTTTTTATCGATCAGACTCCCCGAAACAATAAACTGATCCAACATATTCCAGTTGTCCTTGTACCGATAACTCCCTTGACCTTCAGCATCAGCCTTGCTAGAGCAATTATAAAGTTTATTGTTCTCTACCTTTTCTCCAATAGGTTTCGCATCTAAAGTAGACAAAACACTATCATTATCCGGTTCATCATTAAAATCTCCAGTAATCACAATCTTAGCATTTGGGTCGTTTGTAAGAATTTTATTGGTTTGCTTACGTAACTGTGTCGCCACATAAACTCGTTTTGGTTGACTGGCTTTCAAACCACCTCTTCGAGAAGGCCAGTGATTGACGAAAAAATGCATGGTATCTTTTTGTCTAAAGACACCCTCTACATGTAGGATATCACGAGTAGTATAATCTTCCACAATTTCCTTGGGAAAATCAATCTTTGTTACATCACTATTGCTGACGGTGAAAAGTCCGTCTATGTAAATCAACCCATTGTCGATTCCCCTTTTGTCTGGTGAATCGTAATGCACGTATTTATATTTATAATCTTTGAGCTTTGTTTTTTGAATTAAGTCTTGCAAGACCATAGCATTTTCAACTTCGCAAAAACCAACTACGGCGGGGTAGTTCATATCTCCAAGTACCTGAGCAATTTGATCCAATTTGGTTTGGTATCGTTCTTCTGACCATTTCTTTTTGCCTGTTGGTGTGAATTCTTCGTCTCTAGTTAGTGGGTCGTCTATGGTGTCAAATAAGTTTTCGACGTTATAGAAAGCGAATCGGTATTGTTTGTTTTTTTCGAATTCACTAAGTTTTGCTTTGTAGAGAGAAGAACAGGCAGCAGTAGTCAGGAGTATAAGAAGAAGATAGGATAGGGTTTTAAGTTGCATGGTGTATTTATGAGAATTAAGGAATGTGGTATTTGGAGGACTTGCTATTCGTATTAAGTTAAGTATTTTAAAGTGTAAAAAGCACCAAGAACACTCAGAAATGCTTTGATTTGTGGTAAACTTTTTCAGGAGCTTAATTGCTTTGTCAACCGCGAATATAACTCATAATATTCAGGATGTTCTTTTTCTAGATAAGACAAATGACTATCGATGGTTTTTTGATCGCCACGGACAGCTGGGCCAGTTTGCATATCTTTTGGAGCATGTTCTTGAACCTTGACTGCCGTTTCTAATAATAGCGGCCGAAGTAAATCAAAGGAAAGGTCTTTTTTTTCCAATATTTCGGCAGCACGTTGATATAGCAAATTGGTAAAATTATTTACAAAAACAGCGGCTACGTGGAGGCTCGCTCGTTCTTTATCGTTGATTGTAAATACCTTGTTGGAAATGGAGCTTCCCAGCTTTTCAAGGGCCTTTCTATCTCTTACGTATTTCGCATCTATGCAAATCGGGATGTTTTGAAAGTTTATCTCTTTTTCTTTGGAGAAACTCTGTAAGGGATAGAAAACCCCATAATGCTTAAAGTGCGGTTTGAGGACGGTGGAAGAAGTCGCTCCAGAGGTGTGAACGACCAGGCTTTTTTTAGGATCAATACTCCCTGCTAGTTTTTCAGCCACCGATGCTATGGCACTATCGCTCACTGCAATGATATAGAGGTCGGATTTATTTTCTATTTCATTGAATTGATTAGTTGGTCTTGCGGAAAGCAATCTTGCAAGTCTTTGTGCTTTTCGTTTTTTACGGCTGAAAACATGATGTACGGCTATACCTTGTTGGACAAGTTGCTGGCCAAGGTGATGGGCTAAATTGCCCGCTCCAATGATTGTCGCACTTTGCATAGTTGTTTGCTACTCGCTTAAGGCGGGCATCATTTTATTTTTAATTCGATAAAACATGCTGATCGCTAGTCCGGCTAGTAACATCAGAGAACCCAGCCAGAATAAATTAATACCAGGGAAAAGAATGGCTTCTAAAACGATAAAGTCAGATCTGGGAACTTCATTTGCAATGGCAAAAGGGTAGGCCTTAGCCGTATTGGGCTGTGCTTTTACCGCTATACGTAAGTCGATACTTTCCTTTGCCGGGTCTATTCCTGAGAACTGAAAAACAAATGGAGGCTCTTCTAATTCCGATTGTAGGTTGAATGGTTTATTTCCTCGAATCAAGTATATTGGTTCGGCGATTTGGATGTTGGAGGGCTGAGCTGCTTGTGTTATTTTTAGTCGGGCACCTACAACAATGTCACCTGGTTTTGCATCATAATCTGGATGTTCTACCTGGGTGTTGAAACCGGTGAATTGCACTTGGTATCCATTCAAAGAAACCTGCTCTCCTTTCTTTAAGGCGAACTGCTGAAAGGACAAGTTTTCTTCCAGGCCAAAAACCTCACGAACTGTTTCGTTGGTTAGTTTTACTTTGACGTTCAAGTCTTCTATTTCTTCAGCAAAACCATATAGAAGTGTCTCTCTCAAAATAATAATCGGCTCTATATCAAAGGTTTCGTTTTTGATTTCATCAGTGAATGTCATTTGAAGTCCAACTGCTCGATCTCCTTTAGCTACCTCGTATTCGGGGTGTGTAGGATTCTTGTTGATTCCATTTAAGATAGCGAAGTACTTATTTCCTCTCAAGGTGTCTCCAAGAGCCAGTGAGGTGAATTCGTACTTCAAAGAATCTTCTTGAGCTCTAGCTATATTTATATCCGTTTCTGCCATTGGTAATGAGGCAATATGCGTAAAAATATCTTTCCCTACATAGCGCTTGGTGGATGGATTAGAGGCGGCAATTTTAGTGAATGATTTATCATATAGAACATTCGGATAAAGGTCGAATTCTTCCAGGACTTCTTGCGTTTTAAGGTCTTTCTTTTTATAATTGACTTTAAAGGTTCGAGTCAAATTAGTTAAAGTATCCGATTTGTAGGTAACCTCATAATCACTCATTAGAAGCGGTTGATCCTTGATGAGTAGAATATTCTTTTTATACTGTTCTTCCGTAAAGCCTTCTATAAGTCCTCTTTGTGCAAAAGGATTAGAGGAGATGAATTCTTTGTTCAAGCCAGAATATAAAACTCCTAATATCATGATTCCAAATCCAATATGAGAGAATGCAGCTCCAGTGTCTTTGAAGGAAGGTTTTATAAAAAATAAGATGTAATCCAGATTGCAGAAAACAGTGAAAAGGGCACAGAAAAGTAATGTTTGATATTGCCAAGCGTTTGCATCTAACCCTTGCAACAACAAGAAAGTTACAATTGCAGAAAGCCCTAAAGCAATTCCAATATGTTTCAACCATTTTGGCGCATGTGTTTTCCAACTGAATTCTCGGAAACGCAAAAACTGAGCAACACCAGAAAGCAAGCCAACGAAAACAGCGATCCAAAGTTGGTATTTGTTGTGGTGGCCTACTTGATCGTTTATGACCCCGCCTTCGTAAAGTGGATCAACAACCAGCTGATAGATTTTATTGTAAACAGGAAGTGAAGTTGATAAAGTTATCAAAACTCCAGAAAACAATAAGACAAGGGTTCCTATGAACATCCAAAACTCACGAGAAGCAATCGATTCCTCTTTCTTTGGAGCGGGGATGGATTTTGCATTTTTGAAAAATAAAAACAAACCGATTCCAACAAATGTAAATATGAATGCTATTAATTGCGCTTCAATTCCCATTTCTGCGACGAAGGCATGTACTGAGGTTTCTCCGAGGATTCCGCTTCTGGTTAAGAAGGTAGAATAGACAATCATGACAAAAG
Organism: uncultured Saprospiraceae bacterium; assembly: GCA_964508085.1. Classification (GTDB taxonomy): domain Bacteria; phylum Bacteroidota; class Bacteroidia; order Chitinophagales; family Saprospiraceae; genus CALGLS01. Next base: position 22,663 of record CAZDTI010000078.1, read on the forward strand.
TCAAGAGATAGAAGAGGTAAGTTGATTTAATACTGTAACCGGTTGCGTTTGCAATTAAGTTGGCATGAAGTCCTGCCACCAAAACAATCCATGGAACAAGGGACATGTTTTCTACGGGATCCCAGGCCCAATATCCTCCAAAACTCAGCGCCTCATAAGCCCAAGCACCTCCCATTAAAATACCTAAGCCAAGTATGGCAGCTGAAAAGAGTGCCCAAGGTTGTACCGGCTTCAACCACGCCTTATGTTCTTTTGTCCACAAACCAGCAACAGCATAACAATAAGGAACTACAGTAGAAGCAAAGCCAAGGAAAAGAGTAGGAGGGTGAATGGTCATCCAATAATTTTGCAGCAGTGGATTCAATCCTGTTCCTTCTAAAAGAGAAAGATAATCAGCTTGAGCAAAAATAGGCGCTTCTACCATTACATCTCGTAACAATAGAAATGGAGAACTTCCAATTTTCCATTCTGTATCCAAAAATATGGGATGTAAACCAAGTAACATCGAACCAATGAAGACCTCAACAAGCGCTAGGGTAGCGAGGACTGGTGTTTCCCATTTGCCTGCTTTTCTTATTAACACAAAACCCAGAATGACATGCCAGAACATCCAGAGTAAGAAACTACCTTCTTGTCCTTCCCAAAAAGCAGAGAAAATATATTTAAAAGGGAGGTCTTCAGAAACATGTGCCCAAACGTATTGATACTCGTAGTATTGATTGAGCATCATATAGAAAAGGGTGGCGATAATTGTGAAAACAGAAAGCCCGTGTAAGACAAAGGCAATACGTCCAATTTTACGAAAACCAGCATACTCATCTGTATCTCGACGATTGGTTGCGAAGGTGTAAGCCGCCACAGCTAACAAACTTGCTACGAAACCAAAGACAACGGCAAAATGTCCGATTTTTCCAGGAAGGAGGTGTTCACCAATGTATTCCATAAGTAGTAATTGTTGGATGATTAGCTTTGATTACGGTTGATTTTTGAGTTCATGTGTAACCAAAATCCGATTTAAGGACGAAGATACATATCCCTACGGGTATTTAAACGTTTGAATTGTAATAGGAATGCAATTTTTGAAGATCATTTTTAACAACAAATTTAAAAACCTTTATTTATATTGCATCCGCTTTGATGATGATCTGATTGACAATATTAATTGGATAGTGTAAGTTATTGATAATCAATAAAAAATGCAGTATTATTAAAGTAATAAGTCTAATTAAAATCATAAATAATTACAATAGCTATTATGGCCAAGTCAAATAAGAAAAGGAAAGGAGAAAAAACAATTAAAGCATCTGTGCCAACAGAACGTTCTGCTTCTACAAAGCCGAGAAGAAAAAAGAAAAGAAAGATCGACATAAAAAGATATCTGATGATTGGATTCATCGGTCTTGCTATGGTTTCTTTCATATTTACCAGTTTACCTTCGGGAACTTTGGGTGGGGGTAAAGCCAAAAGGTCTAATTCTTCCTCTTCATCAGCTACTTCTGTCCCAACAGCTCCTAGTGCTGTTCCTACCTTTAAAGAAGAAGGGAGCTTGAGTTTTAAAAAGGCAGATGGAACAGCAATCCGTAGTATCAAATTGGAAGTCGCAGATGATGAAGCTCAGCGTGCACAAGGAATGATGTACCGAAAAAGTATTCCTAATGATACAGGGATGATTTTTATTATGCCTACGGAGGCTCCTCAGTCTTTCTGGATGAAGAATACTTATGTTTCTCTTGATATTATTTTTGTTGGGGCGGATATGAAGATTGTGAATATTCATGAGAATACGCCGACTTTGACGGAGCAGAATTTTCCTAGTACCGCCCCAGCGAAGTATGTGGTGGAAGTGGCTGGTGGGTATACTAATGCTTATGGGATTAAAGCTGGGGATTTGATTGACTTTACTGTGAATTAAAAATTAAGGATGTAGGATTAAGGATTATTTGCTAAGACGCAAAAAACAATATATTTACAATTGAGAGAAAAATCATTCCTTTAAATAGATAAGCTGATTTTTCTTCTGAAGCTTCTTAATTTCTAGATTCAATAATACAACTCCTATTAGCATAATAAAAAAAATACCGATGACCAGTAAATGATCATCGGTAAAGGGGGCTTTAAAAGCGGTTTAGGGATTGTGGCTTCATTTGTTCCGAAGAAGAAATGAAGACTTTATGAAATCGGTTTGGGGGATAATTCAGATCGTTAAAAGAACAAACTAATAATCGATCCTAAGTGATTGGGTTATCAGAGGACTGCTAATATATCGGCAGTCTCTAAATTTAGTTATTGGGGTTTATATAAAACGGTTGTCACACCTTAAATAGTTAATGGGGAATAGATCGACAGAGGTACTGCCATATTGACCTTCATGGCCCTGACTTTTTGGTGGCCCTGGGCCTAGTTGTGTGTAAAATGTGTGATGTGGAAAAAGATGTTCTACCTGGAGAAAGAAATGGATTGTACAGCATAGCGGCTACATTTTAAATGTGAAAAAATAAGTATGACAAATTTTAAATGTAGTTGTTGCTTTCTATATACTGTGATTTTGTAGGTTTGAAGAATTTGATAGTATAACTGTGGGGAATGACGAAATGTTGTGTGGT
>CAZDTI010000079.1:0-25161 GCA_964508085.1 uncultured Saprospiraceae bacterium
GAATGTTTTTGATTAGAAACTTAATTTTAAAATCAAGCATTTCAAGGAGGCCTTCGGTGATCTGCTATACCAGTCGAAAAAAAGAAGACAAAACGTGCCCTTAAGCGGTCGGGCGGGTTCTTATCGAATCAAAAGGGCTATTGTTCAGTATGGCTCCCGTTCCTACAGGAGCGCCATTCCTAGCCCGCCACTATATTGTAGTTCTAAACCGACACCCTTTTTCACGAATCTTCCCTCTACTCTCTCAAAGGTTTTATCAGGGTAAAGTTAATTTACGGACGTTTCAAACTCCTTTATCATCCAATTACCCAATTCATTTACCATCTTATCAAGCGCTTCGATTTCTACCTCCTCCACATTCAAGTACGCAAGCAAAACTTGCCGCATCCACTCTCTTTTTTTTGGATAGAAATCCGAGAAGCTTTGATAACACAAATACAAGTCGGGTGTATATTGTTGGATTCGAGGCATTATGAGTTCAAAGCCACTTCTTATTAGTGTTTTCAAAATGATTTTCAATACCGCTCTCTGCTTTGTTTTTTGTTTTTTATTTTCATTAAAATCGTTTAAATCTTCTTGCAACCATCGATGACTTAACATCATGTTTACATCAGGACGATATGCACGCAATTGGGCGCTAACATCTTCGCCATGCAAGCAAATTGATTGGGTTTTTATCATCATCGCCAGGTTAGGGTTGATATTGGCAGTAGTTGTATTTGCTTCTGCGGATTGGCTTCTTATTACAGGGCCATAACTAGCCACTACCAATTCTGTTTCTGAGACAAAAGGATAACTTTTTTTCAACTTTTCCTGAAGGGTGTCTGCCCATTCTGGTTTTCTCCAGCGGTCTGTTTCTGTAAAAACCAAGGCGAAAGTATCTAGATCACAGTTCCCCATGGTCATTCCTCTTGGTACGGAGCCTCGGAGATAGAGGCTGTGGAGTTTGGCGCCTTCGTGATTGATGTATGCTGTAGTGATTTCTTTTAGCATTGGTAAATATTGTTCATCTACGAATTGGAAGGCGCATGGATTTAGGATGTATCCGCTTGCTGTTTTAGGGAAGAAGGCTCCGGAGGGAATTATATCTTTCATCTATTTTTTATCTTCATTTAACATAAGCCTTTTTCAAACTCAATTTCAAAGTATTCAATTCATAAGCTGACCGCAAGCCATAAGTATTGAAATTTACTTTGCTTTTTATATTTCACCTTAGTGGGTTTTGAAGTTGAAGTTGAGCTTGTCTTCAGAGTTGCGCTTGAGCTTGAAAAGTGCTTGTGAGGTTGAAAAAATTCCTATCTTACGCCAAAATACAAACAATCATGAAATTACTCTCTTTTATTTTTTTACTCACTGTTTTTTTAGCGCAGGATTGCAAACGAAAAAACAAAAATTCTTTACCGGAAATGGAGACTTCAGAAGTTATGAAAGTTGTTAGATTGACAAAGAATCCTTGCTTTGGTAAATGCCCTGTATATAGTATAACCCTTTACAACAATGGAAAAGCAGAATATGTAGGTCGTGCCAATGTCAAGAAAATGGGTACGTTTACCAAAGAAATTCCGACAGAACAAGTGGCCGATATTCTTCGACGATTAAATGCTGCCAACTTTTGGGGCATGGATGGTATGTATATCAGCCCCTTAGCGGATACCCCTAAAATTATAATCACTCAATTCCGTAAGGATACTTCAAAAGTAGTTAGAGGTGACCATGCAAGACCAAAGGCTTTACAGGATATTGAAAAAACGTTGGCTGAAATTGCAGAGGATAAAGAAGGATGGACAAAAATAAAAGATCACCCTTTACCAAATGCGAATAAATTGCCCGCTCATTTCATCAAAAACGAAATCATTGCGAAGTTTGAAAAAGGTACTGACGTAAAAGCTTCTGTGGAAAGTAAAAAGCAATTTGGCATCAGTATCAAAAAAAGAGTTGCACCTAACTTGGATATGTATGTATTGACTTATGATACGATTCGGGTGAGTCCGGAGCGGATGTTGATGCAGGTGAAGAAAATGCCTGGAGTAGTTGGTGCGGAGTTTAATAAGCAGTTGGCGCCGAGGGAGCATTGAGCATTGAGGATTGAGGATTGAGGATTAAGGATTAAGGATTGAGGATTGAGGATTAAGGATTAAGGATTAAGGATTAAGGATTAAGGATTAAGGATTTTAATTAATCGAACTGACTTGCAAAGGCGTACCTAATGTTTTTTATAATCTCATAGGGGTTGCTTAGAGGAAGATGTACTTAATTTTTTTTGTACTTGTTCCTGTACACTCTTGTTAAGTCAATCGTATTACAAGAGTAGATAATATTTTCAAAAAGCACTTACAGCTCACAAACGTAAGAACATTGTTAAAAAATAATACAAATTGAGAAACTTAGCCAAACAAAAAGAAACCTACGTTGTAAAAACCTTGATGGGATTGGAGTCACTCTTGATTCAAGAGTTGGAAGAACTGGGTGCCGAAGACATTAGACCTTTACTGAGGGGTGCTTCTTTTAAAGGTGATTTAAAGATGTTGTATCGAGCCAATTTAGAATTGCGAACTGCAATCCGAATACTCAAACCCTTTTGGCATTTTCAGGCTAGGAATGAGGACGAATTGTATTATCAAATACAACGTATCAACTGGACGAAGCACCTTACGTTAAAACATACCTTTGCCATCGACTCCGTGGCGCATTCCCGTTACTTCAGACACTCAAAGTATGCGGGCTTAAAAACCAAGGATGCCATTGTGGATCAATTTAGGGATCGATTTGACAAGCGGCCGAATGTGAATACCGTTTCTCCGGATTTGCGATTGAATGTTCACATTTATGAAGATGAAGTGAATCTGGCCTATGATAGTAGTGGTGATTCTTTGCACATGCGTGGGTACCGAAGAGAGGTAGGCGATGCGCCAATCAATGAGGTTTTGGCGGCCGGTATGATCATGTTGACAGGTTGGAAAGGCGATTCTATTTTCATTGATCCAATGTGCGGTTCGGGGACTCTTTTGGCGGAAGCTGCTATGATAGCGAGCAATACTCCTGCGGGCTGGAACCGAGAACGTTTTGGATTTCAGAAGTGGAAGAATTTCAATCAAAAAATATGGGACGAGGTATTGGCGGAAGCAAAAGCTAAGATCAAAAAACCAAGTCATCCGATTCTTGGATTTGATTCTGACTTCAAGACGGTTAGAATGGCGGAACGAAATTTGGATACCGCTGGCATGTTGGATTATGTGGAAATCAAACGAATGAAGTTCCAGAAATTGGAAGCACCGGAGGAAAAAGGAATTTTGGTGACCAACCCTCCTTATGACGAGCGCTTGAAAGAAGCGGATATTTTGGAGTTTTATGGCATGATTGGCGACCAGCTTAAACAGCAATTCAAGGGCTACGAAGCTTGGTTGATTTCCTCTAATGCAGACGCAATCAAGCGCATAGGTCTCCGTGCTTCCAAAAAAATACCTTTGCAAAATGGTGCTTTAGAGTGTAGATTCCTTAAATTTGAACTCTATGAAGGCTCAAAAAAAGCTAAATATCAGAAATTCAAGGATCAAGCGGAACAATATTCCGAAGAAGAGGAATAGCTTTTTAATTCTTTTTCTAATATTTTTTATACCTAACTTATCACAGGCACAACTCACTTTCGACCACTGGCAGACCTTTCGACAAACGAAGGCTTTCAGTCCTAAGCTAAACTTAGACAAGCCTTTTTCGTATCAATATCAGTCGTCTAATTCGCCTAATCGATTTAATACTAAACCTACAAATAAATTTTCTTCCTTTTTACAACGGCAACAAACGCCCGGCTACCTTGAATTCAATGAGCTAGGATGGTTCTGCACGCTGGATTTGAGACTGGATCTAACGATGAAAATGCCCGTCCGTTTCCGTTTGGGGAATTTGGATACGGTCAATCGAAAGGAAGGATATTATGACTAGCGGTTAACAGCTGTCCCTAAACGTTTTTTAGTCGTATTTTTCCTCACACAGAGATCGCAAATCTAGTGCGGTTTTTTATCGTACATCTCGCTCTATACTCCGAGTAAGCTTTGGTGTAGCAATTCGAATTCGATGCAGGGAGGTACCGTAACGACTAATAAATTTCAACTAACAACAAAGCATAAGCTAACGTTTTTGAAAAAACATTAAACTTGAAAAAAACAACATTCTCGCTTCTACTACTTGTCTTCACTATCTCCAGCTACTCTCAACAGCTTCTGGAATGGCAACACCACTATGGCGGTAGTGCCGACGACCGAGCGGAAGCTATGGTTCAGGCAGTCGATGGTGGCTTTGTTTTATTTGGTCATTCCTCTTCGAGCAATATTGATGTGTCTGCCAACAATGGTGGTATTGATTTTTGGCTGGTAAAAACGGACTCTGAAGGGGTATTGTTATGGGAAAGAAATCTTGGTGGAGCTGGTTTCGATGAAGGACGGGATATTCGGACAACTGAAGACGGGGGCTATATTTTAATTGGATCCTCCCCTTCTTCAAATGGAGATGTTGGAGACAACAACGGGAACTACGACTATTGGGTGGTGAAAACCGATGGTCTGGGAATGATTGAATGGGAAACCAACCTAGGAGGAACCGAAAATGATCGAGGCTGGTCGGTCACGGCTGCTCATGGTGGCGGTTACATAGCGATGGGACATTCTTATTCTACCAATATTGATATCGACAATAATAATGGGTCTGGTGATTATTGGATTGTAAAATTAGATGATTCCGGAAATATATTATGGAAAAAGAACTATGGTGGCTCTGAAGCTGATCGGACAAGAAGTATTGAGCAAACTGCTGACGGAGGATATATTTTAATCGGTTATGTAGACTCTGAGGATGGAGATGTAGGAGGAAATAATGGTGAGGAAGATATTTGGATTGTGAAAATAGATGCCGAAGGGGAAATCGAATGGGAACAAAACTATGGAGGTAGTGCGGATGAGAGGGGGCGAACGATTAAGCAAACTTCGGATGGTGGCTATATTGTTGGAGGTACTTCTAAGTCTTCTGACGGAGATATCTCTGAACCCAATATGGGAGGCAGAGATATTTGGTTTTTCAAGCTAAACGCAACTGGCTTACTGGAATGGCAGCAAATATATGGTGGCTCTCAAAATGATATTGTACGCGATATTCAACAAACCAGTGATGGTGGTTATATCCTCGTCGGAGAAACGGCTTCTCTGGATGGAGATGTCGGTTTCAATCATGGAGAATTAGATGTATGGGTCTTAAAGACAGATGCAGCAGGGTTGTTAGAATGGGAAAAAACTTTAGGTGGTTCTGATGATGAATTAGCTTATGCTATTGAAGAAACGGAATACCACAGTTATGTCATTGGCGGGTATTCTCGTTCCGAAGATGGGGATTTGACTGGCAATTATGGCGTTCATGATTTTTGGTTGGTCAAAATCAGGGATTGTGTTTTTCCTGATTTGGCGAATATGAACCTGAACGAATGTGAAGCAATAGCCGGAAATGGGAGAGCGAGTTTCAACCTGACCGCTGCTTTCGATAGCTTGGCCACAGAAAATGGACTGGAAATAAAATGGTTCACCACGCAAAACAATACTGCGCCGATCAATAATCCGTCTGCCTTTATTTCTAGTGACAGTACTATTTTCCTTCAATTTAGTATTGGGGATTGTTTATCGGACTTCCTGCCGATTCCGCTGGTTGTGAATCCTATATCTCCTGTCACTTTTGTCAGTGAGGAGATTTGTGAAGGCGATGAACCTATTGTTATAAATGAGCAGTTTTTTAATCAAAGTGATAGTTATACTATAGAAGGTTTGAAAAATGTCCACGGATGTGATAGTATTGTTATTTTAGACTTAGTGGTAATCAGTCCCACTGAGCTTTCGATCGCCGATGCCGGGGAAGATCAAATGGTTTCTAAACCTACGACTATGCTTTCTGGAAAGGTCATTTCGGAGGAGGTCTTTGGCCTTTGGTCCTGCAATAATGGAGTAAGTATTTCTGAAGAGACGAATCCCGCTACAGTAGTGAACAATTTAGTAGAGGGAACCAATTCTTTTGTTTGGTCATTGGATCATCCGCTTTGTGGGCTTTATGCTGCAGATACGGTTAACATTTTATATCAGAAAGACTTTTTCCTACCAAATGTTTTTACGCCAAATGGGGATGGAAGTAATGATGTATTTGCTATTCCAGGTTTGTACAACAATGGGGTTAACTCTTTTTATTTTTCTGTTTTTAATCGGTCTGGAGCCTTGGTTTATGAAGAGGTGAATTATGGGAATGACTGGGATGGGCGGGATCGATCTGGAAACGACTTGAATGAAGGGACGTATTATTTTGTTTTGCGCGGAGGTGAGTTGCGGTATGAGGGGTCGGTTTTGATTGTGCGGGAATGAGGATTGAGGAATGAGGATTGAGGATTAAGGATTAAGGATTACAATTGATTTATGTTTAAGTGTAACGCTTTTTGTGTCAAGATATCTTTGATGTGAATATTTTCCTTTAAAAATAAGCTATGATATTTTGTTATTTTTGTTTAAAACTAAAATCATGATGGTAAAGCATACCCTTCCTTTTCTATTGCTCTTTAGTAGTTTTATTTTGTCTGGACAAGTAATAGATCCGCTGACGCTTCCAGAAGTAGAAGACTATATTGTAGTTCGGACCAACCCTGCTGCGGATACTGTTATTTTAGCCTTACATGGAGGGCCTAGTGCAGTCCTAGCTGAGGGAACGTTCACTTACCTTGAAGGCATTTCTACTTTTTCGGTTGTTGAAGTAATGAAGCAGGAGATGTTGAGCGATGTACTATACAATGATACCTTAACTTTTGAAGAAGCTGTGCTCGTGAATGATAAAACAGCTGCTTTAATTGAAAAAGCAGTGCAGTATTATAAGGATCAGGACAAAACCGTTGTCCTGATCGGTCAATCTTGGGGAGCTATTATTTTGGGCGAATATCTCGATGACTATGGTATATCAAATATTCATAGGATCATACCAATGGAAGGACGTTTGAATATGCCCTTGGATTTTTCCGATTATTTACTAGACGGAATTCTACCAACTTTTGCCGAGGACGGTTTTACCTATGTTTTTGGTACTCCCCAAGGGACTTTACCACAAGGCTTGTTGACCTTAGGTGCTGCTGCTTTTTCAAATAGATGGATCGACTCTTTAGCTAATATGGATTTATCTAAGATGATGTATACTTATGCAGAGAATGACATGAACACCGGTGCTTTACTTCCTGAGGAACTTGATTTTTTAGATAATAGCGGTGCCCAAACTTTGTACATCTCACCCGGGGTCCACGGAGATTCTTATTTACCAACATACCAAGAAGTGGTTGTTGAATTTATTAGAAGTGAATTCGCTACAGATATAGTCGAATCTTATGTCATTCAAAATAACTTAAAACTGTATCCAACTTTAGCGCAAAATCAAATTCATATTGAAGCGAAAGAGATGGGTGTTTTTAGTATTTACAATATGATGGGGCAATCGGTCTATCAAGAATCTAAATTGTTAGAAAATGGTAGTATAGATATTTCGACGCTTAGTGCTGGACAATATATTGGTGTTTTTCATACCGCTGCTCAGGGGCTTAGCAGTGTTCGATTTCAGGTAGTTCGATAGCTCGAGGAATCAATATTTATTTACTTCATAGTACAACTTAGCCGCCTCTTCCATTTCATCTGGAATACTACCATCATACTTTAAAGCATATAACATCCAAATATCGTTTGGTTTATAAGGTAAAACCTTATTCTATATTAAAGATGCGATTCTATTTAATTGCCTAGGCTGATATTTTAATATTTCTATGGATCAGACTGATCCATAGGCTATGTCATTTTAGCATCTTACCTCCACTATTCAGCGATCGTTTTTTTATTAACCAAATATATTTCTACCAATGCTAAATTAAATATCCAACCTAACCAAGATACGATTTTATAAGTATCCATTGGTGGGAGTTCAAGGGTGGAAACGATGCCCCATTTAAACAATCGTAAACTTATTGCGGAAAGTGTTAAAGCATAGCTTCGCAGCATAAACTTTTGGTGATTACTCCACTCCTTATTTCTTGCATATTCATAGGCCTTGTATGTAAAAGCAAACCACAATACCGCCTGAATAGAAAAAGATATTTTTGAAAAAACACCTCCATTCGCATGTACCGCCATAATTAATCCGGAAGGACTCGCGATGAGGAGAATAAGAGCGACGTAACCTTTTCCAAAGGTTCTATGTATTTTAGGAAAGCTATTTCTAATTGATTTTGAAAACTGAAAAATGCCTAAAATTAAAACAAAAATACTTGTATAGACATGACTAAAAAAAGCGACTTGATAATAGCTACGAGCAATTTCCTCCTCTTTAAGATTTAGAAACGCTACGTCAAATCGAATCGGTATGTATTGCAGCGTTATTAAAATCATTAAATACGTGAAGTATACTAATGACGAATAATAAACGGTTTTAAATAAATAGCTCAAATTTGGACGCATAAATAAAACTATCCTCTACCGAAATAATCGTAATATTCCTTTGCGTTTTTTTCATATTTTAATAGCAACTGAATGTTCGTTTTCTCTAATTCTGTAAAGTCATTTTTTATATTGGTGTGGACCGGGATATACCAACTCTGTGCATCAAAGAACACGCGCAAAGGTCTGTTTTTAAACGAATATCCGTGCCGTGCATAAATTGTATTTCTGACAATGGTCAAATCTCCCCGCTTTAGATTTTCAACTTCCGTTTTGGACAATAAGGTATTTGACGCATTGAGTTTGTAAATCAAATTGGTTGCGGAAGCAAACTCTTTGGTGATCCATTCTTCAAACTCACCTTCATCATATTCTACTTCATCTTTTGTTTCTACTACTTTATTCCAATCGACATATTCCTTTGATTTTTCTAAGGTAATATTCGGATCATAAGCAAAGTTTCTCTTTTTAAGATTGTATTTCCGATTCTTAATATCAATATCCTTGTAAGCCGTCCAGGTCCCGGTAAGCTCGCCATTAATTATTTTGAAGGTAAACTCCCCATCGTATTTATGATCTCCCGGCTCTTTAACCTTGAATGAAAACACAGCCGCCTCTTCTTTCTTTAGCGTTCCCTTAAAAGGCCTATCGTTACCAGCCACTACACTATGCCCTACTACTGTGTTGTCTTTTATTTCGTCAATTGAAATATTGATTTTGTTTTCTCTATTCCACATATACCCTTCATCCACATAAAACGATTTCCCACTATTCCCTTCTTCACCCTTTTCAAAATAGCCTACCCAAAACCCCAGTAGATCGTCCGTGGTTTGGGGCTTTTCTTTTACTGTTTTTTGTAGTTCCGTTTTTTCGACTGGCTCCGTTTTTTCGACTGGTTTCGTTTTTTCGACTGGTTTCGTTTTTTCTGTTTTTGTACCTTCTTCCAAATCAATTTTTGCATCTGGATTTTTAATTTCTCCCTGGCAACCCAACATAAAAAACCCAAGGATAGCAATGGCAATCAGTTTTTTCATTTTCTTTTTTTATAATTTAATTTGTAACTATTCAGTATCGTCAATTGGCTTTCAGAAACCTTGCTCTGCTCTTTGCCCTCTCACGGGTTTCCGAAAGCCACGGCCTAAATCTTCTGAACAGTTACTTTAATTTTAGCTGAAAGGTTAGCTAGTTTAGCAAGTACCAAATTACAATTTTTCATTATGACATCAAAATACAGTATATTCAAATTTTATATGAGGTATTTTTGATGGTGAGGAGGCTTAGTAAGAGGGTTTTGAGGTTCATTAGGAGCTGTTAAGGTTCTCTTTTTCCGTTGCCTGTTCAGAGAGGAGTTTACGTATGGAAAATCAAGCAGGTTCCACTATTCAAATCATTCAAAATTATAAATCGTATTTGTTGATAAATCTTCAAACCCGACGAAACCAAGTTCATGATTGTAATAAAATGCAATGGACTCCCCCCACCACATTTGTAAACACATTGTTGTATTTTTTACCATTTAAGTTCATCACAGGCTCAGAATTTTGGATCAGGTTATCGGTCGTCCTTGGATCTAGGGTCAAACAAAAATTCTTTCATTACATTTCGCTTATATCGTATTTACAGCCCAATTGTACCCCGATGCCTATGTGCCTGTTAGGTTTGGTCTCAAAAAATTCATTCTTATTTACTTCCACTAAGCCATGTTGAAACAAAAGTAAAACATTTAACTGGATTCTATTTTTAATGGTATAAGCCGTTTCCAATTCAAATATGGGGACGATGTCAAACTTATTTACAGAACCTTCAATCGCTATTTCATCATACTTATCCAATTCCAACATCCCGCTTTCGAACGTAAACATCGGTATGTGTAATTTAGCCTTTACCAACTGTGAAGGAATAAGTCCAATTCTAGGAGTAAAACTCACTTTACCTTTTACGCGATAGCCAATTTTTATGGGCATTCCTACATAGTCATAAGTCCATAGGTTAGCAAAATCATTAAAGTTTATCTGCATGCCAAGGTCGTCGGTAAAAAACAATGGATCTCTAAATCCTCTTTGCACATAATTAAGTCCCACACTTATCGAAATATTTTTTCTATAAATCATCTCGTAATTTACTTCAGTAAGGATTCTGATCCTATTGTCTTCGAAAATAGCTTTCGGACTAAATTGCATATTAGCAATGTTCACTCCTGCATTGACATTAAGGTATTGCTCCTGTGCGATGAGTAAACTAGGAACATACAAAAAAAGGAAAAAGATGGTTATTGCTTTTTGCATTTGAGTTTTGGTGAAATGATTTGATATCAAGAGGCAAAGTTCGCTAAGCACGCAAAGTCCTCAATATTAAGCTATTATGTTTTACGCTTTCAATTTGGGCACCATTTATTGAACATTCCCTTAGAGTGGAAATATATTCCTTTAAGTTCAATTATAAAATTAATTAATGCTATTTAACCATTAACGTTAATTTAGGATATTTCACCGTTCACGTTAATCCTAATCACCTCTAGCTTTTCCCATCTCCAATGGTATATCCGATAGACAGTGCAATATTGCTAGTCACAACTGTTCCTACTTTTTGCCCACTTGATATTTCAACATCGGTCTTTGGAATGTAATTGAATTCTAATCCAACAATAAGCTTACTTAAATCCAACCTTCCAAGCATAACCTTAGGTAAATTCACCCCTCCTCTCAACAGAAGGCCTAGTTGGTTATTAACACTTAGCTCAAGCTCATCTGAGGGATTCCCAATGACTAATCCCTTTTTATAGGTGGTCAAAAAATTATATCCAAGACCTAAACCTAAATAAGGACGTAATTTCTTTTGCGAGAAGTAATAATCAAAGGTCGGTACAAGCGAAATTACAACATTTCCCCGACTGTCACTATTCTCAAAATCATTATTGATATAGAATTGACTACGGTCAGAACTTAGAATTCTTTGAGAGTTTACTGCCGCTCCAAGTCTCAATCCGATGACCGTATTTTTTGAAACTTTTAATTTAGGTTCAACATTCAGGAAAGAACCACTAAGGTATGTTCTTCCACCTACCCAATCCCAGAGGACTCCCGTTTCTATTTTTAGTTTTACATTGCTCTCTTTTTGAGCGCTCAGGTTGAAAAAATAAAACAATACCATTATCAGTAATAGTATTGTTCTAAGCAGAGTGCTTTTATTCTGGAGGTAGAAAAATTCAAGTTGAAAACCCTTCATAAACGTTTATCATTTAACAAGTAGATGAATTCTTGTCATTCATAACTACGTTGATCCTATTGATAAACGAGCATATTAGTAGCAGCTATACTTAATACGGAAATCTTAACAAATAAAGTGAATCGTTACGCAAAGCGTTAGTTGCGATTCATTCGGTCAATCTAGTTGAACAAGCAAGAAAAGCAGGTGTACAAATTTTTCATATTCCTATCACTTTTTCGGATAATTATAGCGAACTTACCCGCAACCTTTTTGGCTTTTTAAAGGGTGTTGTGGACAATGGCGCTTTCAAAAAAACAACTTGGGGAGCTAGCTTTATTGATGAATTGAAACCTCAAGATAACGAAGTGGTTATTGAAGGTAAACGGGGGCTTTGCATTTTTTTTGCTCTACTTGCCCCCAGCCCCTAAAGAGCAAGGATTGATGATCTTGCCAAGGCCTCTTTAACTTCCGACTACCGAAACAAAAAATAGTTTTTACATGAATGATGTAGCCCTTAGCAAAACAATTCTAGCGCAAATAGCGAATGAACTAGAAGGAGAATTTTATTACGACGACATGATGAAAGTCATCTATGCCACGGATGCTTCTGTGTATAGAGAAATGCCCCTTGCAGTTGCCGTTCCGAAGACGAATGCGGACTTGAAAAAACTTATCCAGTTTGCCAATAAACATCAGGTTTCCTTAATTCCACGGGCGGGTGGAACTTCCTTGGCGGGGCAAGTCGTCGGAAATGGAATTGTGGTGGATATTTCTAAATATTTTAATAACATTCTGGAGTTTAATGCAGCGGAACAATGGATTAAAGTGCAGCCTGGCGTTGTACGGGACGAACTGAATACCTTTCTGAAGACTCATGGCTTGTTTTTCAGCCCGATTACTTCAACGGCCAACCGAGCTACTATTGGTGGAATGGTGGGCAATAATTCATCGGGTTCCACTTCCATCGTTTATGGTTCTACGAGAGAACATGTGTTGGAACTTAAAACCCTTTTATCCGATGGCTCCACTGTTACTTTTGGTAAAATAAATAAAGCTGATTTTGTAAATAAAACAAAACTGGAAACGCTTGAAGGTGCTCTCTATCAACACATCCACAAAGAGCTTAGTGCTGAAAATAACCAAAGCAACATCAGAGAACACTTCCCTAAAAAAAGTATTCACCGAAGAAATACCGGCTATGCTGTAGATTATTTGTTAGAAACCGAAATGTTTTCTGAACAAAACAACGGTTTTAACTTTTGTAAATTACTTTGCGGCTCTGAAGGTACGCTTGCTTTTACGACCGAAATAAAGTTACATCTTGATGAGATTCAGAAACCCATCGATGTAATTGTTGCCGTACATTTTTCTGACATCTATGAAAGTCTTCGGGCTACTCAATTGGCCATGGAGCATCAGCCGACTCAATGTGAGTTGATGGATAAAATCATTCTGGATTGTACCAAAGAAAACATTGCGCAAAACAAGAATCGCTGGTTTATAGAAGGTGATCCCGAAGGGCTGTTGATGATTGAATTCAGAGGCGATACTTTAGCGGCGGCCATGCATCAGGCGGAGGAAATGATTGCTGATTTGAAATCAAAAAAAATGGGCTATGCTTTCCCAATTATCCCACCGGACAAAACCACAAGACTTAGAGATTTGAGAAAAGCGGGCTTGGGATTATTGGCCAATATCCCCGGAGATAAAAAAGCCGTGGGTTGTATTGAAGACACCGCCGTTGCTTTAGAAGATTTGGAAGACTACATAAAAGAGGTCAGCACGATGATGGAGCAGCATGACCAAAGGCAAGTTATTTATGCACATGCTGGCGCTGGTGAATTGCATTTACGACCTATTTTAAATCTAAAAAAATCCGATGATGTCGAAGACTTTTTTAACATCAGTAAAGCCTCCGCCGAACTGGTCAAAAAATATAAAGGTTCCTTAAGTGGAGAGCATGGGGACGGACGGTTGAGAGGCGCTTTTATTCCAATGATGGTGGGCGAAGAAAATTATGAATTATTTAAAAGAATAAAAAACAAGTGGGATCCCAATAATATTTTTAATCCCAATAAAATTGTGGATACGCCGAAGATGAATACTTCACTTCGTTATGAAGCTGATGTTCCCACAAAAACGATTGATACGGTTTTTGATTTTTCAAAACAGGGAGGCATTTTGCGGGCAGCAGAAAAATGCAATGGCTCCGGAGATTGCCGGAAGCTGCCTTTGTCGGGCGGTACCATGTGTCCAAGTTATCAAGCAACTCGAAACGAAAAAGAAACCACCAGAGCCCGAGCGAATACACTCCGAGAATTTTTAACGAAGAGTGACCAACAAAATCCATTTAACCACGAAGAAATTAAAGCCGTAATGGATTTGTGTTTGTCCTGCAAAGGATGTACTTCGGAGTGCCCTTCCAATGTGGATATGTCTACCCTAAAAGCAGAATTTCTTTATCAATATTATCAAACGAATGGAGTCCCATTGCGGGCCAAAGTTTTTGCTTACATCAACGAACTCAATACCATAGGTGGACTATTGCCTGGCGTCTATAATTTCTTCTTATCCAACTCTTTCTTTTCCAGCATCAGCAAAAAGATTTTGGGCATAGCTCCTAAAAGGTCTATTCCTACGATTCATAAAATCAGCTTACGCAAATGGTATCAAAAAAATTATAAACCTGGAGCAAGCAACAACGGAACGGTCTTCCTTTTTTGTGATGAATTTACAAATTGGAACGATACCGAAATTGGAATAAAAGCGATTCAGCTATTGCAGGCTTTGAAGTATGAGGTCAAAATAATAGAACATCCGGAAAGTGGGCGGGCTGCACTTTCTAAAGGGGTTTTGAAAAGGGCAAAAAAATTGGCGAATAAAAATGTAGCTATTTTTAAAGACCTCATAACTGCAGAAACGCCTTTGTTGGGCATTGAACCTTCCGCTATTTTAAGCTTTAGGGATGAGTACCCCAAATTGGTGGATGAATCTTTAATAGAATCGGCGAAAAAAATCAGTCGCCATACTTTTATGATTGAGGAATTTTTAGCACAAGAAGCTCGGAAAGGAAAAATCACGGTTGACCATTTTTCAAAGGAGGAAAAACAAATTTCGCTTCATGGACATTGCCATCAAAAATCATTAGGAAATATGGAGGATGTTATTTGGATATTGTCCCTTCCTCAAAATTATCATATTTCTTTTATTCCCTCTGGTTGTTGTGGAATGGCTGGTTCTTTTGGTTATGAAAAAGAACATTATGAGGTTAGCATGGCGGTGGGTAATTTGGTTTTATTTCCTGCGGTTGAAAAGACTTCCGATACAACAGTTATTGGTGCTTCCGGGACGAGTTGTCGGCATCAAATTGCAGATGGAACTGGGCGGAGGGCGTTTCATCCGGTTGAGTTGTTGTGGGCTGCGGTTGATGGGCGTGTTGAATAGTTTTTTAGGCACGTTTGATTTTCTGTTTGTCGAGAATGTCAGGTTGTCGAATGTAACGCAGAAGCCGCAGAGGTAGTACGTACTGAAACGGGCGGGCCTGTCGGGCACCAAAATTTACTTTTCCTAATGCCCAAAAGTTTCTTTATACTTCCAAATCTAAAACTATTATATCGTCAAAGTAATTCTTTAGAATTTCGTATAACCATATTCCTTAGTTATTATAACAATACATGTGCAAAGATCGAGAATAATATTTTTTCGCCTCCTGCATTTCCAATACCAGGTATGACTCCGCGACAAGTAGACCCTATCTGATGTCTATCTCCACTATATTGATACATTTCTATTCCTACATCTAATAAAAAGAATTTTATTTCTTTAAAACGGATTCCTGCCGCTCCACCAAAGGCAATCAAAGCTCCGGAATTACTCACCTTTTCCTCAACCATAGCTAGTCTTCTTACTCCTTTGGTCGTAAAGTCAGTATAAAAGATCGCTCCACCTCCGTACAAGTCTATTTTGTTTGAGCTGTAAAATGTAAAATCTGTTTTAAATTTACCGAACCATCCTGTTTCCCTTCTATCTTCTATATCATCACCTTCTTTACAACTAAGTCTAAGAAAACTTGATCGTGTATAGCCAAGAGACACCTTAGACTTTATTCTTTTTGACCAGTTAGCTAGAACAACCCCTTCGTAATGTCCTCCAAATAATTTAATAGGATTTGCATCAACTCCAAATAACATTTTTCTCTCTTGGCCTATAAGGCTTGTAATTGGTAAAAGAAAAATGAGGATTAAATGTATAGTTTTCATATCATGTATTTTGAGTGTTATTTACTATTGAATTTTACTTGCCCATAACACCTTATATAAACAGCGTGGAGACGCATAATCCTAAGGCGATTTTTACTTTATTCCCAAGCTTACTTTTTTCTTGTAATTTGTTCCAACATATTTCGTGCATTCGAATTCTCAGGATTCAAACTTAGCGATTTGCTAAAATTCTTAATAGCTTCTTCTGTATTCCCTAAGGCTAATTGAGCCTCTCCTAAGCTATCAAATACGTTATAGGATTTCGGGTAATTTTCCGAGTTTAATTTGAAAAAAGTTAAAGATTTCTTTTTGTCTTCATCGTTTCTACTTCGTAAAAATCTATATCCGATTCTGTTTACTAATTCTTCTGGAGGCTTAATATCGTAAGCGATACGATTTGATAAATTCTTGTAATGTTGAACTAATTTGTCAGTGCTTGTTGCTTCTCGATAAGGATAATTATAGCCATGAAAGATGTATGACAATCCATCATATAAAGCCGGTAGAGGCACTGAACTATGATTTTTGTTTTCGTAATACTTCTGTTGGCTGTTAAGCTCACCTTTGCATTTACTATTTATCGTTTCGAAGAATCTAACATGTCGATCTCTATTTCTTAAATTCCTTTTCCCCCAATTTGCAGTTGCCAAATATAGCGGTCGCTTAAATATCGTTTCATTTACATTTTGAACTTTTTCATCCATGGTTTTATCATCCCAAGTACCAAAACTTGGATCAATAGAAATGAATGAATTGAATATTGTGTTTTCCTTTAAGTAGGCATGAGTAGTGAGAAGTCCACCTAAAGAGTGGCCTACTAAAACCCGGTAAGGAAGAGTTCTATATTCCTTATCTAATTTAGGGATTAATTCACTTTCAAGAAAGTCCAAGAAATTATCTCCCCCTCCTGTATTATTTTTACGTTTGGTAATTACTTTGTCAGGTGTAAAATCTCTTCGGCGATCAACGTTTAAAATTCCAACCACGATCATTTCGGGTATATCTCTTTTATCCGTATTGCCTGTGCTCATAAATTCCACTATTCCAGAAGCAGAATTAAAATGAACATTTCCATCAAGTAATATTAGCAGCGGATATTTTTTATACGACTGGAAATCATCGTGGTAAGATTTAGGAAGGCTTATCCAATATTTTCTTTCTTCAGATAATTTTTCAGAATTAATAACAAATTTTTCCCCAATTACTATTTGTTCATTTGTTTGAGCCTTAATACTGTTGATAACTAAAAAAAGACTTAGAAAGACATATAAAAAAGTATGATTCATTTTTTTGTTTTTTTATGGTTGGCAACTAATAATGGTAGCCAGCCTCTCTCGACAAAGAAGAGAAAGGCTGTGACCACCTATTGTTTTCGGTAATTTTTGATCTTGTCCTTAATTTCGGGTATTCATTTTTCCGTGAATTTATTTTGATTTTTTAATACGCTATAGTTAGCTAATTTTTCATCCATCAGTTTAGATTTATCCATTAATTTCAGAAGGTCGAATTTTCTAGTTAGGAATGCAATTTCGTTACTTCAAGTAGCTGGAACTCATTAGAAATAAAACCGATACATTAAATTTGCGAAAAGACCAAACTGAGTTCTATATCCTATTGAATTAGGTTCTTGAATGTCATAGAATTCAGTAATCTTGCCTTTGGTGTTTGTAATATTTTCAATGTTCAAGAATAATTCATGCGTAGTTTTTGATCGATTCCATTTATAGCTGGCCGATATGTTCAAGGAGTATAAATCCTCAATTTTATTTTCGTAGGCTTTTTCATAATTCCAAAATTGATTTTGAGCAGAATCAACTGCTAAACTACCATCCTCATTTCTTAACAGTGGTATAATTTTTCGACCTCCACCAAAAAAGAATTTGGCATTTATACCTAATACTTGATTCTCTTTTCTACCTAAGTCTGTAAACTCTTTTCCAGCTAAAAAGTTGAACAAATACTCACTATTATATTGAGTATTTCTTTCAATGCCTTCCAACGATTTGTATTTAGATTGAAATAACGAACCATTGATCAGAAAGTAAAAATTATTACTAAAAAAATGCTCGAATGTAATTTCAAAACCATAATTTTTTCCGGTGCCTTCGTTAACCAGATCCAAATATTGAAAATCTAATCCTTCATTGATTGTTGCAAAATAACTGGTATCATTATTTTCAACTGGAAGATTATATAAATTTTGATAATAAGCCTCTATAGAAAGGCGATTATTTTTTCCAAATTTCTTTTCATAGCCTACTACAAAATGATGTGCTTTCAATAGATCCAAATCTCGATTCGGTTCAGAGATAGTACCATTTGTTTGTTGGATTTTGGAAAAATAGTGCTGAATACTTTCCATGTTGCTATGAAGTCCGTATCCAGCGTAAAAAGAATTGAAATTATTTAACTTTGTGCGGATAGCGATACGCGGTTCCAATGTACTTTTATTATTATACAAAACATTCATATTATGTAGTCCCGACACGATTGAAATCTTTTCATTTAGACGGTATTTCCAGCTAAAGAATGTTCGTAAGGTATTTATACGCTCATCAAAATCTATTAGCGGAATTCGCTCTTGATCAACAGGGTTTAATTGGCTTTGTTGATTATTCAAATTAAAAGAAGCGGTTTTTAAACCTAGCTGAAATTTATGTTTTGCATTTATCTTTAAATGATAAGTAAAGGCGGTTCTTATTACAGATTTTGTCAAATCCCCTAAATAATTAGGTTTGGTACTTAGTACTGAATCTTTCAAAAACTGTCCGTCATTGTCATTAATAAAAAGAACATTTTTTTCAATTACTTGATCCTTAATTCCTTCATTGGAATAGGCAATAGTAGATTTGAAATAACTATTATCGCTAACACTTAAGATGTGGTTTACCCCTAAGTTTACCAAGTGAGCTTGTTTAAGAAAATCTTCTTTTATATTATTTTGGTAAGAATTATTTCCCGGAGTTACCCAAAGTGATGGAGTAACATCTTTAAATGTCAAGTTACTTTTTCCTGCCAAACCAAATAATGAAAAAGAACCAATTTTTTTTGTTGGCAATACTATTTTGAACGCACCATCTTGAAAAGTGGGAACGCCTCCTACATCAATCAACCCTAAATCAGTAATCAAACCAACTGTAGAATATCGATAATTAAATAAATAAGAACCACCATAATTTTTACTCAATGGTCCTTCAGCCATCGCTTCAATTCCGAGCAATCCAGCACTAAACATACCTTCAAATTTCTCATTATTACCGGGTCTTAATTTGACATCAAAGACCCCCGAAAGGACATCTCCAAATTCCGGAGCAAATGCTCCAGAGTAAAAATCTGAAGTCGCCAATATATTATTGTTTAACGAACTGATGGATCCACTTGCAGCATTTGGGTCCGCAAAATGATTTGGATTGGTGATTTGAACTCCCTCCAATCTCCACTGGACATATTTAGGGGCATTACCTCTTATGATAAGGTCATTGCTACCATCTTGCGTATTGGTAACACCAGCAAAATTGGATGCTACCTTTCCAGGATCATTGAATCCAATTGCAAAACGAGTACTTTCTTCTGTAGAAATGGATCTTGCACTCAATAGCGCCATTTCATTGATTGCTTCTCCTTTATTTTTTTGAGCTGTTACCACCACTTCTTCAAAGTTAACAATAGATTCTTGCATGCTCACATTCAAAATCACTTCTTTGCCGGAATTGACCGTAACATTTGAAAGAATTAAATTTTCATAACCAAGGTAAGAAAACGCTAGAATAATTCTTCCTACAGGAACTTCTTTCAATTTAAAAACTCCTTGCTCGTTTGTAACTGTTCCTTTAAAAGGGTTGGAACCATCTAGAATTACTTCAACTCCAATCAAAGGGTTTTTACTATCGAGATCAATAACGGTTCCACGAACGGTTTGAGTTATTTGTTGGGCAAGTAAGCCAGTGTTTAATAATACGGCAAAAAATGCTAATATAGTTATACTTTTCATATGTATTTTTTTATTTTAAAATGCAGAAGTCAGATAACTATTGTTATCCGCTTCATTTAACAAAAATGTGATCTGAATTAATAGATAGGATTAATGGCACTTCAAATATTTTCATTTGAAGCGCTTAGCTGCTTGACAAGTTTCTCTATATTATTAAGCTCTTTTGACAAACTTTTTAGGATTGAATGATTCGTCAAAAATGAAGGGATAGCAATTTGAAGCCTTGCTGAAGATATAGGATTGGTTGTTTTGTAATCAGCAAATGAAGGGCATATACAAACTAGGAGGGTAAATTTTAAGCTCTTTGTAGTGGTCATAATTTCTTTTTGATACAAAGAAAGTGTGACTGTAGCTATTTTTCATTCACCCAAGTTAACTTCGATCAAAAAGAAAAAAGGAATAGTGATGTTAATCTTTTTGGGTTAGTCTTTTTCGGATTCTGCTCAAGGATTGTGGTTTAATACCTAAATAACTGGCCAAATGATATTGAGGAATTCTCTCCAGCCATTCAGGTTTTACTTTTCTTATTTCCAGGTAATGCTCCTCAGGAGTTAGATTTCGGAATCTATCCATAGAGACTTGTTTTGTTGCTAACATATCTCCGTTAATCATTCTACAGAGTGGTTCGAATCGCGGATGAGCTTTCAAAAACTCATCTGTTCGTTCAATACTTCCAGTTGAAAGCATAGAATCTTCCAAGCATTCAATGAAGTATTCAGAAGGTGTATTTTTATTATAACTTACAGGAATGATTGGATCATTCTCCAAAAAAAAGTCAATATTTATCTCATTGCCATCCTTTAAATAATAACTCCTCACACAGCCCTGCAATACAAGATAACTTTCTTTCGAAGTTTGACCTTCCTTTAAAAGGAAAGAGCCTTTAGCATAGTCTTTAAAGAAATTTTGTGTACTAATAATTTGTATGTCTTCTTTGCTTAAAGACGTGAATTGAGATAAATATTTGATTACTTTTTCTTCCATTTTAAATTTAATAACTCAAAAAATGTAGTTGTAATTATTTGGATTATAGTACCTCTTTAGGTTATCTATTCCTCTCGAGATTAAGATGAATTTTGTACGGAAACGGGGGTGGATATTTTATAAGTTTTATACCTACAAATATAACTATTAAAATTTGTAATTCTTTTTTTATTTCAATTAGAACTTCTTGGAAACATGAGTTTGGTGCATAGGTGGCTGCCGACTATCGCGCTATCGCACTTTGTTAGATGCCGCCTATTTTAAGTTCTGAATTCACCCAACCTTCTATAAGGCCTTCAAGTTTTACATCATTATTTTCAGATTGTATTTGGAGGAACTCTAATAGCCGATAAGATTGGTGTTTAGCATTTTTTCTTTCGAAGGATAAGACTTTATTTTTATAACTTACATTGAATTTCAGATAAATATCTTTTATTTTATTGTGAAGTATTAGCACACTATGAGAAGTGTATTTGTAAGGATTTTTTTCATTTGAATTTATTATGATTTCGTATTGATGCTTTTCTAAAAACCTAACTTCTTCTACAATTTTTGAGATCATTTTATCTTTCCTAAATCCAGACTCCCTTATAAATTTTTTAGATTGATATAATGCATCTAATTTCGCTCTATCAAACCAACTTTCACCAATTACAAAATCAATCCATTCCTTCCGAATTTTAGTAGCGATTTCAGCGAAATAGTTAATTTTATCTTCTTCTGAATAAGCAATATGATTTTGATAACTGAATGTGTCCGGAGAATAAAACAAGTCTAAATCTTCAATTTTAATCGTGTTTGTCAAATCATAATAACTTGGGATTAAGTCGATTTCTATTCTTTTTAAAGTGACTAATTTATAATCGCTTTTTCCATGCAACAATACTTCTAATTGCTTTTTATTTTTTTGATTCGTATACCTCAGAAAATAGTATTCAGGGCCGCTGGAATTTTCATCATTTTCCGTTTCTAAACTTTCTGTAAACTGAAAATCACTAACAAGAAAACTTAATTCTGATTTTATGGTACTTAGAAGCTTAGTTTTTCTTTCTTGTAATTCTTGCATTAGTTATTTTTTGTGGTGGCTATAACGTGAGTGTGCAACGCAGCGCCGAAGAACCTCTAACCTTTTGACCACTCTCTTAGATATTGACTTATACTACTTTAAAACGAGGTTTTATTTTTCATACCAAGAAGTAATTATTGTTGTTTTCTTTTCTAGATTTCCTACCATTCACCGCTCAAAAAGAATATAATATTAGAGCCAACTAGAAAAATCATAAAGAGAATCATTAGAAATTGAAATCGATTAACCATTAAGTATGATTCAAGCGATTCATTTGACGGATCATCCTTGGCTATTCCTAGTTTTATTCTTAGCCTTTCCTTTTCCGATTTCATCTCCTTCATTGATTTCATAAATCCAATCCCAATCGCAAGCATAAACATCAATCCAAAGTAGTTCATTTTATTTAGGTATTTTTATTGTTTTTTTTCTAAAATGCAGTAGAACAACTAAGTAAACGCTGTAACTGGCGGAGCGTTCAGTTTTTATGCGATTACCAGACTCCCAGCTACTCACGTGCACTTCATGTTATTTTTCGTTTTTCCTCTTTAGCGTTTTCTTTACAATCATTCTAATCCGCCCAATACAAATACTACTCTTCGATTAGCGGGATAATAACTTCCTTCTTTAGGAACAACAAGGGGTTTTGAGCCACCAAAGCCTTCTGCTTTGATCCGTTCCTTATCTACTCCTTTGCCTACAAGATAGTTTGCTATTTTGTAAGCTCTCTGTTTGGAGAGTTGAAGATTCAATTCGGAATCACCTACAGGATCAGTATGTCCTTCTATCATTACTGTTAATTGAGGATGATCCAACATAAACTGAGCGAACAAATTTAATTCTTTAATGGAGGATTCAAGAATATTAACCTTTGATTTTTCAAAGCCTATGTTTTTAGGAATAAAATTATCCGCCTCTTTAGCAGTCACTTTTACCGTTGAGGTTTTAGGCTTCTGTCTTTTTGTTTCTTTTAAACTCGGATTATTTTTCAGATTTTCATTGACAGAATTTGTATTTTTTGGTTTGCTAATTTCAGGCTTATCTAGGAGGGATGGATTCGGTTTGTTAGAATTGTTGGTAAAGTCAGAATCATCTTTTATTTGATCAGTCTCATCAGGTCGAAAAAAGTATTTTGGGGCAATCACAGAATGGCTTTTGTCCTCTCCAAAGAAATACTCAAACCAGCTATGTTCTTTTTTCGTTCTAGGTATTTTCCAAAGTAGGCGAACTTCTCCTTCAATCAATGCATTGAAATATTCTACTTGAATGTCATACTCTTGATCTGCCACTAGATCAGCTGCACTTTGAAAAACACCAACATCGTTAAGTTCCCATTGATCGATGATCAAACGATTGTCTATCCAAACTCGAATTCCATCATCAACCCTCGCGGAAAATTTGTAATTCCCTGATTTTTCAGGTTTGAGTTTAGCGCTCCACCTGATAGAACAGCTATGTGGATCTATACCCGGCACTGGTGGTTTATTGTTCCAACTTTCATTAATGTTCGCCACAAATTTGACGGCCACTAAGCGGTCGAAGTTAACGCCGTCATAATACTCTGCCTTTAGTCCATGCTGAGATTGGGCACTATATTGTGTCAGAGTCAATAAGATTAGCCCAAAGAAGAAGTTCAATATTTTTTTCATCTTTATTAGAGTTTATGACTAGAGATTTAGTATGGAGCCTGACTGGCGCCAGACAGGCCCAAATGATCTTTTTAAATCAACTTTCGTCACGTGCTCACCTTAATAGCTAAGGCTATTAGGTTCCGCGCCTTCCTCGGTTGCTGTAAAAACCACTATTTGGTTCCTATACAAAATCCCCAGACATAAACTCTATTTTTTTTTAATCCTATTAAAAAAATAATGACTCCAAATTAATTGTTCAAGTAAGCAAATTGATTTTTTATCGACTGATAAACTTTAAAATTCGATATTTAATGTTTTTTTTTATAAAGCTTAAAGCTTCGGGGACGCGTCGTGAATGAACGTTCTTCATTTCATTTGTTGAAATTTTCTTTCCACTTCTTCTAACTTCTTTGTACTTTCTTGTAAGAAGTTATCATATGCATCTAGTTTTTCAAAATCAGAAAAACCAAGCATTTCAATAGATGTGTGATTGCCAATTATTGAAGGTGAAAACATTACCTCACCAATAAGGCCAATAATATTATGAGCCCCATTAATTACCTCAATTTTACTTCCTGCTGCTGTAATGGCTTCATTTATAAAATCTTCATATGCCTGATCATTTACTATGAATTGATCTCTATTTTCAAAATCATCTAAACCTAGATTAGTGTTACCATTTTTATGTTTGGAAAATCCCCAAAAATATTTTGATCTAAATAACAACGTTTTATGTTCATTCAAACTTGTAGCAGTTTTAGGAATGTTATTTTCTATGATGTATTCCAATACTACAGATGATAATGCTTCTGTTCCTCTTCTATCTAAAAAATCTGTCAAACATCTTAAACCTAGTGGATGATTACTATCCAATTCAAGACATCTATAAATAAGTCTGGCCATCATAATATTCTTTCCCGTCAAAACAAAGATTTTGAATGCATAATCGGCCAGTTCGTCTGGATTTAATTCTACTATTTTTCTATAATTAGATTGAGGTATGAAGGTTTTTAATTTTTCTAAAGATATCTGAGATTTAGACTCATCAAATAGTCCAAATAAATTACTACCATCAATTTGTTTAATTGTCCACGTTTCTTCTCGTTTAGATTTTGCTTCGGCAGGATGAATGAATTTGGTTGTTTGAGTATCCAGATGAATCTTTAATTTTATTTCTTTACCATTTGTTGTAGTTGTCATTTTCCATGCATTATCAATTACTTCTTTCGGCTGAACCCATTCTAACTGAAGATTGAAACTTCTATAATTCGATGCCAACTTGGCAATACAAAGTTCTTCGGTATTTAATGTCCAAATTCCCGGTGCTTCAGGATTTAAACTTTGCCATAATTTTAAAGGTGACTGTAAATAATCTCCACTAATTAAATTATAAACATTTTCAAGTAGAAATTGATCTTGATATGAATTCGAAATACTGTCTTCCATAAATTGTATTTCATATAGTTCAAAATTATTTTCATTCATTTAAGTAAGTGTACAAAAATATTTTTATAATAAGTTAAGATTTACTAATTTTGAC
>CAZDTI010000080.1:0-24959 GCA_964508085.1 uncultured Saprospiraceae bacterium
TGGTTTTCTAATTTTGCGCAAATATAACAAAAAGAAGGTAGAAAATAGCTTAAACTAGTGGTAAAAATAGGGTTACTACTTCCGAAGTAAAGTTAGGTTGAAAAGGCGGGTTTTACAGCTGAAAATGTGTGAAAACGGGAGTGAATTGAGTGAGAAGTTCGTTTTAAGAAATGAGAAATGAAAATGTAGCATCGAAGTTGTCGTTTTGCTATTAGTCTGGGTTGAATTCTCCATCCGTAACTCGCTCGTAATTCAACCTTCTTGAATTACTGCGAGTCCTTAATTTCATTGTACATTATTCAGATTGGTAGTAGAGTAAGGAAGAGATTAGGAGCGGCTCGACGAAGAGCCTAATTTCTCCAAACCAAAAACAGTGGCTAAACCTAAAACAATCATAATTACAACTACTACAACCATTGGATCCCCACCATCATAGTTTACGGGCAAGACATTTTCCTCCATCAATATTTTTTTAGGCAATCCCTCATCATCCAATATGATGTTCATCGCATCATCACGTAACCATTCTATTGGGTTTCTCCAAGGCCAGATTTTGTTTAGAGAGCCAATCATGAACCCGGTAAGCATAGCTAAGGTAATAGAACGATAGTGTTTGAAAGTCCAGGACAAAAGACGGGAAACGGTCATTAGCCCAGTAAGACAGCCCATGGCAAAAACAAACATTACTAGGAGTTTGTCTATAGCAAAAGTAGATAATGCCGGCCTTAAAGTGTCATTTATAATGTAGGTATACATCCCCATTAACAATAGGATAAAACTTCCTGAAATACCCGGTAAAATCAACGCAGATATTGCTAGAACACCACAAAGAAAAACGAATAATAAGTTGTGTGAACCTTCTGCTGGAGAGATTATCGTTATTCCATAAGCGATGATAGCACCAAAAATTAAACAGCCGATTTCTGCAGCAGACCACCTTGTTATTTGCCGACCGATGTAAACAGCAGAGGCTATGATTAATCCAAAGAAAAAAGCCCAAACTGCTGGAGGGTAATTATCTAATAAATAAGTGATTCCAAAAACGCCAACTACAATTCCCATCACCATTCCACCTATCAAGGCTGCTAAAAAAGATCCATTAATCGCGGTCCAAACACCAGCAATTCCCTCTTTCTTAAAAGCGCTAAGTGCCTCAGGGCCAAAGGCTTTAATAGAATTTAATAACTTTTCATAAATTCCTGTAATAAAAGCAATTGTACCTCCAGATACGCCTGGGATTACCTCAGCCATTCCCATGGCCATGCCCTTGAAGGCCGTTGATAAATACTTAGTCATTCGTTTGTTTTGTAATAAATATTCAGTAACAGTTATCTACCAAATGACTGTTGGCTAGCTCGTAATTTTAAACGAGAAGCCAACAGTCAAAAGAAAGTATTTTTTCAGTTTCGTTAATTCCAATCCTCAATCATGAAGGGCATTCTTGCTTGTACTCCTTTCATTCCACGTAGTTCTTTTATATACTTATATTCTGGAAAAAGGTTAGAGACTTCTTTTTCTAACAATAGCTTAGTTTCCTCTTCATTTCCAGTGATTTTATCAATGTACATTTGTACTGGATCTTTAGTCTTAGGGTATTGAGAGGTTCTATATTCGGATAATCCAGCTTTATCGGCAGCGATAGCGATGGCATCTTGTAAGTCACCAAGGACATCAACTAATCCAATTTCTTTAGCTCTCACACCTGGCCAGACCCTACCTTGTGCGACTTCTTCAACCGCATCCATAGACATATTTCGCCCATCTGCCACCCGCTTTTTAAACAGCATGTAAAAATCTTCAACACTTTTTGTAATAATGGCTCCTTCATCCGTACCAATATCTGTGTTGGTGTTGATTCCTAAAGAATAAGGGCCAGTAGTAACAGAATCAAAGGTGATTCCCACTTTCTCATCCAGCATTTTTTGTAAACTTGGAATCATTCCAAAAACACCAATTGAACCTGTAATTGTATTTGGCTGAGCCAGTATTGTATCCGCCATACAAGCAATGTAATACCCACCTGAAGCGGCTACATCTCCCATTGAAGCAACAACAGGTAAACCTGCTTCTTTACATAGCATTAACTCCCTCCACATAATCTCAGAAGCAAGACCACTTCCTCCACCTGAATTTATACGAAGAACAATTGCTTTGTGTTTTTCCCCTTCTCTGATTTTTCTTATGATAGAAGCATATTTATCTCCTCCAATAGAACCGGCTTCTCCTTTTCCATCTACAATAGTCCCTTCTGCGAATACAACAGCAATTTTGTCTTTAATTTTTAGATTTAGCTTAGCCTTATTACCTTTTTCATAATCTGACAAAGAGATGGTTTTTAACTTATCGTCTTCTTCTAGGCCTAATCGTTCTTTTAAATTTGTAATCAACTCATCTTTATAGGCCAATTTGTCAACAAATTTATATTTCACTGCATCTTCCGCGGTTTGAAGTGCATAAGAATCTGCCAGATTTCTTAACTTACTGGTAGAAATGCCTCTTGAGTCTGAAATATCCTTTAGGTAAAGTGCATACATACTCTCCAAATATTCGGTAGTTTGCGCTCTATTCTCGCCGCTCATTTCATAATTTCGGAATGGCTCTGTTGCGCTTTTAAATTTTCCAGCATAGAAAACCTGCATCTTCACACCAAGACGTTCCAGCATATCTTTAAAGAAAGGGATCTGTACCCCAAAACCTAGAAAATCAACTGCTCCTACTGGATTCATCATGATTTCATCAGCAGTGGAAGCCATATAATAGCTTCCTTGAGAATAGGCTTTTGCATAGGCAACAATAAATTTGTCTTCTTCTTTAAACTCCATTAATGCCTTGCGTAAAGTAGCTGCAGTTGCGCGACCTCCAGGCGCACCAGTAAGGTCGAGGTAGATACCTTTAATCTTATCATCAGTTTTTGCATACTCAATTGCAGCAACCATATCATGTAAACCTAATGTTTTTTCCATTTCAAAAGAAAATGGGTCAACAGGGACATTATTAGACTTTTCTGGAATTCCACCATCAAAGGAAATTTTCAAAACTGAATTTGCATCTACGGATTTAGCTGCATCAGCGTTGGAAGCAATGCTGGTAGCAACAGTCCCGCCGATAACAAATACGACTATGGAAGCAAGAATAACCCCTAGACAAGACCCAAAAACGATTTTTACGAAATTTGCCATTTTATTTTATTTTTTGATTTTGCTAAACTTCGGGCAAATCTACAATCCCTCTCCAACTTCTTAACATTTTATTCGATAAAACTACACTTTCCACCGAAACTAGGGTCCTTTTGTACCATCTGTTGCCATTTTTACAAAAAAATTCTGTTCGTTGAGGTTATTAGAATTTAAAAGGTCTTAACTTCAATGTTTAGAAATTACACCATCATGTTATGTAAATTTACCATACATGGGGGCTTTGATTCTTTATTTTCGTCTAAGCAACATAACCAAGCCTCAAGTACTCTTAAATGCAAATCATAACTCAGTAGAATAACTTAAAAATATACTAAAGGATTTTTTACAAAAGACCGAACTCTTCTTGAAACTTACTACCAACATGATTAATTCAATCTACCTAAACAATAAAGGCATTGCAGCTTTAATTTTGGCAATGTTCTTTACTTCAAACTTGTTAGCACAAATTGAAGTTGAACCTACTGGAACAATTTTCACTCCTGAGAATCTAATTACCAACGTCTTTTTAGGCGATGGTGTAGAAGTTTCTAATATTACTTTCCAAGGAGAAAATACAGCTGTTGGTTATTTTACTAATGGGATTGATGACGTTGGGATGGATAGAGGAATTGTAATGTCAACGGGCCTAGCCACAACGGCTGCTACTCCTAACAATGGTCCGGGAACAACAGGAAACACCTCGGGTATGGGCACGGTCTCCGATCCCGATATCCAAACTTTACTAGGGATTAATTCCCAATGGGATCCAGCAATTTATGAAATCACCTTCGTTCCAATTAACGATACCTTAAGGTTTAAGTATGCCTGGGCTTCGGAAGAATACCCAGAGTATGCATGTAGCGGATTTAATGATGTTTTTGGTTTTTTCATTGAAGGACCTGGAATTAATGGCCCCTTTTCTAACAATAGTCAAAACATTGCTTTTGTGCCAGACCCTTCTGATCCTTCTGGGCTCACGTTTACTGATCTACCGGTAACTATAAACAATGTAAATCCAGGAGTGGTAGGAAACAATGGAAACATAGTAAATTGTACGCCTCCAAATGGAAGTTTAGCCTATGGGCAATACTACAACGATAACACAGGAGGAACAACTTTAACTTACGATGGGATATTAGATGTATTCATTGCTCAAGTAGTTGTAACACCCTGTGAGGAATACACTATCCGATTGGCAGTATCTGATGCAAGTGATGGTGCTTTTGATTCAGCTGTTTTCTTGGAGGCAAAAAGCTTTGGAACGGGGTCTTTGGAAGTTGATATAGCCACTGTGAGTCTTGATGGGACTTTAGCAGAAGGTTGCCAGCCAGGACTGCTTAGTTTTTCCCTTCCTAATAATGTAGAGGAAGATTTAATCGTTGATTATACCATTTTTGGGACGGCGGAAAACGGAGTTGATTATGAGTTTATTCCAGATGATCTTTTTATACCAGCTGGTGACAGTTCTGTTTCTGTTCCAATTATTGTTTATGATGATGGCGTAGTTGAAGGCATTGAATTTATTGGCATTGACATTCAGAGAGATCCTTGCAACCGAGATACCTTCTTTATATACCTAACTGAAACACAAATCATCCCTCCAGAACTTAGAGAAGATACTACTATTTGCCGTTTAGATTCTGTACAACTTGATGGCACAATTGACATTACGCTACCTCCTCCTCCGACCTTTACCAATGATACCGATTTCCCAATTGTAATCATAGATCCTAATAACCCACCACCACCTGGAACACCCCTTACCACCTCTGAAATAGATGTCTTTTCTGTTCAACCAGGCATTCTCCAGGAAGGAGTTATAAAAAGTGTTTGTATTAATATAGATTGTGGTTGGTCTGGGGATATCGATGCCTATCTGATTTCTCCCGGCGGTCAATTTTTAGAATTAACGACGGATAATGGTGCAGGAGGTAATGACTATATTGACGCCTGTTTTACACCAACCGCTTTAGATTCTATAGACTTTGGTTCTGCAGCTCCGAGCTCAGCGGCACCTTTTACGGGAGACTGGGTACCGGAAGGGAACTTTCCGGATCTATGGGATGGAGAGTTTCCAACGAATGGAACCTGGGAATTACAAATTAAAGATGATGGGAATCCTGATCCTGCGGTATTACTTGATTGGACAATCTGCTTTAATCCGCTTTACCAAATTGATTACAGTTGGTCCCCTTCTGCTGGTCTAAGTTGTGATGATTGTCCAGACCCTATTGCTACACCGGATAGTACAACTACTTATGTATTGACGGCAACAGACAGTTATGGTTGTGAGGTTTACGACAGTATCACTATATCCGTATTGGATGTACTTCCAGCTCCGGATGTTATTTGCAGTGATATAACACCGAGTAGTATAAACTTTAGTTGGGATGCTTTAACAGATGCAACTGGTTATGAGGTAAGTGTTAATGGTGGGGCTTGGATGGCTCCGATTCCAGGCCCGCTAAATCATCTAGCTGAAGGCTTTCCTCTGAACACTGACATAACAATAGTCGTACGTGGAACTGCACTTTGTAACGGCATTCCAGATACCTTGACGTGTACAACTGAAAATTGTACAGCGCCCGATCTTAGCTTGGTCAATGTTAGTACTCTTGATTGTAATGGAGATACCGATGGAACGATTGATGTTTCTGCCGTTGGAGCATTCGGTCCGTTTACTTATATGATTGCTGATGTCGACACCAACAGCACTGGAAACTTTACTAATTTGACAGCAGGAACTTATGACGTTTTTGTAACAGATACTGCTGATTGCTCGACTTTTATTATGGTAAATGTTTTAGAACCACCAGCAATGGCGACTCAAGAAATTGTGATAACAAATGTTTTATGTAATGGAAGTGGTGAAGGCTCTGCGACTTTTGAGGTAGACGGAGGCGCTGCTCCTTACAGTTTTAACTGGAGTAATGGTACTGCAGATTCTGTTGCTCTAGCTCTATCTATTGGCGATTACTTCGTAACTATAACTGATGTTCAAGGATGTTCTGTAGTTGATACTGTAGCTATACTGGAACCCGATTTAATTGAGCTTAGCGGTTCTTCTACCCCCGTCAGTTGTAATGGCGATGGAAATGGAACTGCAACCATTTCAGGCGTAGGCGGTGTAGCTCCATACACCTATTTATGGGATGTCAACGCTATGGATCAGACCACAATCACGGCCACTGGATTGTCCGGTGGTGATTACTCAGTT
The DNA here is from genome assembly GCA_964508085.1 of uncultured Saprospiraceae bacterium. Classification (GTDB taxonomy): domain Bacteria; phylum Bacteroidota; class Bacteroidia; order Chitinophagales; family Saprospiraceae; genus CALGLS01. The sequence continues at coordinate 6,394 of CAZDTI010000080.1, forward strand.
ACTGTAACGGATCTCCAAGGGTGTAGCAGTGAAAGCATTGTTAATGTTATAGAAAATACGGCAATAACAATTGCCATGAGCGGAAACGCTGCACTTTGCAATATGAGTGCCGATGGTTCAGCGACCGTTCTTGCTAGTGGTGGATCGGGAGGAACCTATACTTATAGCTGGGATGATGCAATGAATCAAAACACTCCAACCGCTAGTGGTTTACAACAAAATACTTACAACGTAATAGTGACAGATTCTGCAGGATGTACAGCCCAAGGAACTTTTGATGTTTTGGCACCAAACGAATTAGTGACAAGTATCATTAACAGCTCTGATGCTAATTGTTTTGGTGCTGCTGACGGTACGATTAGCATTAGTGCAATTGGTGGAACTTTCCCTTATTCTTTTACTTGGTCAGACAATGCGACTGTAACAGACAGTACACGGAATGATCTTTCAGCTGGTATTTATCAACTAATTATTTCTGATGGAAATGACTGTTCTGAAACCATTGATTTTACAATTGGAGAGCCTGATGGTATAGATACCAGTTTCGACAATGACAATGTAGATTGTAATGGTAATGATAGTGGAACAGCTATGGTTGTTCCAAATGGTGGAACAGGTCCATTCCAATATTTATGGGATTTTAATGCAAATAATCAAACCACACAGGAAGCTACTGGTCTAACAGCAGGCATGTATACTGTAACGATTACAGATGCTAATCAATGTACATTTGAGGCAAACACAGAAATACAAGAGCCCCTTTTACTAGAACTAAGCTTCAGTCAAAATGATGTATTGTGCTTCGGAAATAGTACAGGAGATATTTCATTGGATGTAGTTGGAGGGACGGAACCATACACTCATAGTTGGCTTGGTTCGAATGGCTTTTCATCAACAATGGAAGATATTGCGACTTTAAGTGCTGGTACATATACCGTCGTTACGACAGATGCGCTTGGTTGCACGGCTACTATTGCTACAGAAATTATGGAACCCTCCACTGGTATCATGCCAACGATGTCTCCCGAGGATGAAATTTGTTTTAATGGTACAGATGGAACTGCAACGATTACTGTTGCTGGAGGAACAGGACCATTTACCTATGAATGGGAAAATGGCAGCACCTCTCCTACTGTTAACAATCTTGCCGCAGGGATGCATTTTGTAACCATTACAGATTTAGGAGGATGTACTTCCGTGGATACTGCTTTTGTAAGCCAAAGAGAAGCTATCCAAATTAGTTTATCTCAAACTGGCTCGCTCTGCTTTGACGGAAACGATGGTTCAGCTACAGTGACAGATATTAAGTATAACAATACACCTGCGGATATTGCTGACTTCAATCTTCTTTGGTCCAATGGAGCCTCTACCGCTTCTGCTAATTTCCTAGTTGGAGGACAAACTTATATGGTTACTGTAACCGATGGATTAGGTTGTACGGGCATAGCGAGTATAACCGTTGACAATCCTGAAGAGATCCGAGCCATCATTCAAGATGAAGACGATCCTGATTGTTTTAATGGAAATGATGGTAGTGCTACTGTTCAAGGAGCGGGTGGAATTGCTCCTTACGGTTATCTTTGGGACAATGCCGCAGCAAATCAAATTACTGCGACTGCTCAAACCCTTTCATCTGGTAATTATTCTGTTACTATTTCTGATATGAATGGCTGTACGACGAGTACCAATATTAGTCTTGGTCAACCTGATCCAATAGGCATTCAGCTGCTTGAAGAAAGTGAGAGTTGCGATGGTCGGGCAGATGGTGCAATTACCTCTATGGTACAAGGAGGAACACCTAATTACACTTATGAATGGTCAAATGGAGAAACAACGACAGATTTGGAATCCTTAAGTATTGGGACTTACGACCTCACAATTACTGATGCAAATGGTTGTCAAAATTTTTCCGGAGCAAATATTACTGCACCAGAACCAATAGTTGCTATAGTTGGTTCTGAACCTGTTTCATGTTTTGAAGATGAAGATGGGCGTATTATGATAGAAGCGGCTGGTGGAACTCCTCCTTACCAATATAGTATTGATGACTCCGATTATAGTTCAACTACTAATTATATTGGCATGGATGCAGGAGATTATACCATAAGTATTTTAGACGCTAATAATTGTGAAATTGAAGAAAATGTTACAGTTGGAGAACCGCTTCCAATTGACTTTTATATTGGAGAAGATCGATATGTAGAAGTTGGATCTCAAGATTCCATACAATTAGAAAGTTATGTTGCGGATGCCCAAGGGCCATCTATAGTGACTTGGTTACCCCCCTACGATGGAATTATGTGGTGCAATCCTTTTACTGATAATTTATCTTGTAATTTCCCTTGGATCGATATAGACAACACAACTAGTTTTACTGCAATTGTTGTTGACAGTATGGGTTGTAAGGCTGAACGAAGAGTGACAGTAAACATAACTAAGAATAGACCTGTGTTTGTTCCGACTGCTTTTACACCAAATAACGACAATGTAAATGATCGATTATTGGTACATGGTAAAGAAGGTACAATCGTTACACTTTTCCGCGTTTATGATCGATGGGGAAGCTTGTTATTTCAAGCTGAAGATTTTGACACTAATAATCCGATTATTGGATGGGATGGAACCTTTAAGTCAAAAGCCGTAAATCCTGGAGTCTACGTTTGGTATGTTGAAGTTGAACACATTGATGGAACGGAAGAATTCTTCAAAGGAAATACGACTTTAATTAAGTAAGCTCTATACTTCTATTTCCAAATTAAAAACACCCAAGTATAGCATGACCTATAGTTGGGTGTTCTTAGTCCATTCAAAATTTTATAATCAAGGGTATGAACCTCAGGGCAAGCCCTGAACCCTTTTTTTCGGGGCAAGCCCCGAGGTATTAGACCTCAACCGCTTTACGAGCTCTTCCTTTTCTCAGAGCCACCCACGGAGTTCGCAAAGCTAGAATAAAAAAACCTGTTTGCCATTGCTATCGCAACTGACAAACAGGGAACTGCCCGTTCTATCATTTAATTATTAAATGACTACTGCAATAATACAGCAGTTTATCAACCAATAAAACGGGAATTTAACTACTAATGGTTTTGAATGTGTGAATGACCGTTTTTGGTGTTTGAACAGAACATTATTAACAAAAACTTTTATACCTTGCTTTTATTATGTCAACCATTGAAGCAGAAATACAACAAAAGGAGTTTAATAATGAGTACCTCAAGGCACATGTGAATGTATTGTTCACAGCCTCCTGGCTAAACAATCGTTTAGGAGCATTACTTAAAGATTATAAATTAACAACTCAACAATTTAATGTTTTGCGCATCTTACGTGGTGCACAAGGCAAGCCTACCTCTGTGAAAGAACTAACTAAAAAAATGATTGACAAAATGTCCAATGCCTCTCGCCTAATTGATAAGTTAGAAAAGAAAGAGCTGGTTATTAGAGGCTTAAGTTCAGTAGATAGACGCCGAGTAGATATTGTGATAACGGAAAAAGGTTTACATAAAGTAAATAAGGCGTCTATTGAGGTAGAGAAAATTATTGATGAGCTTTTTAACAATTTAAGTATAGAAGAGGCTATGCAGCTCAACTCTTTGTTAGATAAGGTACGTTCTTAACAAAGTCTAAATTTTTTGTTAAAATAGTTGTACGTACAACTATTTTCTTCTTTTTTGGTTTACATTTGCGAACAGATATTATTACTTAACCGGTTAAAAGGTCATAATATAGTACCGATTAACCATTTCAAACTAAAATTTTAAACATGAGATTTTTAAAAACCCTAACTGCAATGTTCGCTTTGACGCTTAGTATTGGATTGTTTTCATTTACAAATCCAGTAATACCTGAAGCAAAAATCGACACTAATGAGAGTATTATTACCTGGAAAGGTTATAAAGTAACTGGAAGTCATGCAGGTACATTAAAACTGACTGAAGGAACATTTGATTATGCAGATGGATTGTTGAAAGGAGGAGCCTTTACTATTGATATGACTTCTCTTAATTGTACTGACTTGGAAGGAGAATCTAAGGGATCACTTGAAGGACATTTGAAATCTCCTGATTTCTTTGGTGTAGAAAACTTTCCTACAGCAACTTTCAAAATCAATAAAGTTTCTGCAAAGGGAACTCCTGGCGACTATAAAGTAGTTGGTGATTTAACTATAAAAGGTATTACAAAAGAGATAAAATTCTACACAAATGTCGCAACTACAGCTAATGCTCAAGTCGCTACCGCTGATATTAAGATTGATAGAACGGACTTTAACATCAAATATGGCTCTGGTAGCTTTTTTGACTCTTTGGGAGACAAAACGATTTATGATGAGTTCGACTTGACTGTTAAGATTGTTTCTGCGAAGTAAGCAGGAATACCTTTAACTATTTTGTTTTACGAATTAAAACTAAAACCGCTTCATCCCTATCATAGGGTGAAGCTGTTTTCTTTTTGAATAGATTTATTAAAAGCCTTATTCAGGAACTTTTGTTGGGTTTAACAAATCATAGAACTGATCTAATTTAGGCAGTATAATGATTCTAGTTCTTCTATTCATTGCTCTTCCTTCGGCAGTATCGTTATTTGCTAATGCATTATACTCACCACGACCTGCAGCAATCAAACGATTTGGATCAATGTTATGGTCTTTTTGTAAAGCTCTGACAACAGAGGTAGCACGTTTCACAGATAAGTCCCAATTGTCGTTCATACAATCACTCTTAATGGAAACATTATCAGTGTAACCTTCCACCATGACTTCGAAATCTGGTCTTGATGCTATTATAGTTGCAATTTTTCCTAAAACAGTATTTGCTTTTGAAGTAATACTAGAACTCCCACTAGTATAAAGCATTTTATCTGATAGGTTTATAAAAACGACCGTCTTATCAACTTTAACTTCTACATCTTCATCGGCAATACCATCTCGTAATACGGATTTCAAATTCACAGCGAGTGCTAAATTAATGGAATCAGCCTTTGTTTTTGCAGCCTGAATGTATTTGATATATTTATCTTTTCCTTCCAGTTGTTGCAAAGTTTCTTTAATATTATCACTTGCAGATTGAGAGAGCACTGTTAGGTCATCCACTTGATCAAGTTGTTTGTCTCTTTGTGTTCTAACGTCCATTAATTGATCTTTTAAATCTTTGATTTGTTCTTCACGCAAAGAAGCAGTGGATTTCGCATTAGCGACTTCTCCTTTCAGACGATCTCTTTCTTTATCGCATTCAGAAAGCTTTGTCATGTAGGCATTCAAGTCCTCTCCACATTTTCCAAGGTCTTTGTTAGCAGTGTCTAACTCCGTTTGAAGGGAGGCAAATTGTTTTTTACTTACACATGAAGTAGCTAGTAAAGCAATGGCCAGTAATAATGTGATTGATGTCTTTTGAATCATTGTTATGTTTTTTTGGTTGAAGTGTACGGATGAAATTGGCTGTATAATTTCTGAAACTCAGACCGAGTTAGGGAGCAAAGATAGTTTAATATTAAGAATAAGCTTCAATATTCTTTTAACAAAAAGACATGGAAACTGCCCAACTTTCCATGAACTTCTATTCTTTGATAGGAAGTGTAAAACCTGTCCACCTTTTATTAGTAAAACTCAATTGTTTTAATAACTTCGTAAATTACTTTTTCTCTGTCAGAAAATTAAGACTATTGCGAAAGTTGAAATTCAAAATAATTTTATGACTTACCTCCAAGAAGAAAATCCGGATTTGGTCAATATGCGTGGCCTCCTAGAATCAGAGCGGCAACATGTTTTAGAACGCAGAGCAAAAACGAATAAGTCGTCCAATTTAGATGAAGATTCAATGGGGATTGCTTTGTCTGGTGGTGGTATACGATCAGCCACTATCTGTCTTGGGATACTTGAAGAATTAAATAAAAGAGGATTGCTAAAAGAATCAGACTATCTTAGTTCTGTTTCTGGAGGTGGATATTTGGCAGCTTATATTCATGGAGCTTTACAGCAAAAACTAGGAACTGATAGCAGTATAAGTGCGCAAAAAACAGAAGAAGCTTTCGAGGGTTTGTTTAGCAAAGCGGACACGGATCACTTTATGAAGTATAGGGAGTATCTTTATGTGTGGCGAGGTAAATCCATTCAAAGAGTCGTTAGTAATCTATACTTATTTATAGTAGCTTTTCGCGGTACCATTGCACATAGCCTTTGGATTATTGCTCCTTTTATATATCGCTGGTTGGTCTATCATTTTGGTAAAATGCCGGATACTAATGCAGGCATCCATTTTGTAATTATGGTAGGTATTGCATTGTTTTTTGGATTCACAATGTCACCTAACATTACATCTCCGCATCGTTTTTACAAACGACGATTGAAAAAAGCCTACCTCCTTTATGGCGAGCAATTAATGCTATGGCAGCTCAATAGGCCCGAAGCGCCATATCCCATAATCAATGCTAATGTTAGTGTAGATTATGATAAATATGACCAATTGAGCCAGGTATCTTATCGAGGCCCTATCAAGTCTAACTATTTCATATTTACTCCTTTATACTGTGGAAGTCAGGTAACCAACTTCACCAAAAGCAAATGCAAAACCTACAAAAATGTAACACTGGCCACCGCGATGGCGACAAGTGCAGCTGCAGTGAATACCTTTATGGGTAATTTTAAACTTCCCTTTATTGTCCGACAAGTGATGGCGATACTAAACTTACGAACAGGAATTCTCGCCCCAAATCCACAATTCAAAAAAAGCTATCCAAGCTTTTGGCCTTATTATACTTTTATGGAAGTTATGGGGAATTCGGATACCACAAAGCGTTATATTCAAGTTTCAGATGGTGGTCATATTGAGAATTTAGGCATCTATGAATTATTGCGACGTAAGACCAAAGTAATTGTCGCTATAGATGCTGGTGCTGATACTGATTTCAAGTTCGAAGATCTGCGAAATTTAGTCATACGAGCCCGAAATGAATTAGGAATTGAAATTGATTTTCATAAAAACGCAAAGCCGCAAAATGTCATTCGTCCTGATGTTTCTAATGGTTTTTCAGATCGTTATTTTATTGTGGCAAAAATTAAAGGATTGAAAGGATCTTACAACCCTGAATACGAAGGGATTTTAATCTATATTAAATCAGCGCTGACTACTCCCGCGTCTTTTGAATTGAGGAATATTAAGAATATGGTTAAGCGACTTGCCAATGAAGGAAAAATAGAACAAACGGCCAAAGCAAAACAAAAGTTAGATAGTCATACTTATAGAACCTACAATCCAGATTTCCCTCACGAACCAACCTCTGATCAGTTTTTCGATGAGGCTCAATGGAGCGCTTATCATGATTTAGGTGCTGAGATTGGAAATAAGGTTTGTGAAAAACTAGCGCTTAAGAAAGGTGATACGGGGAAAGATTTATATACAAAAGGAATTCAATGTTTTGAAGCGTATTCCGTCAATTCAAAACCAAATAATTGAGAGAAGTGAAATAGAATTCGTTCCTGAACTTTGGTCATATCAACTGCTCCCTTTAACTCTACAGCCATACTTGTAACAGTCTTGTTATCTTCAGCAATACCACAAGGCACAATGTGGTTAAAATATTTGAGGTCAGTATTAACATTCAAGGCAAACCCATGCATGGTCACCCAGCGACTAAGATGCACGCCGATAGCGCAAATTTTCCGTTCAGGAAGTACATTGTTACCTGGAAGCCAAACTCCAGTATACCCTTCTACCCTTCCGGCTTCCAAACCAAAATCTGTAAGTGTTCTAATAATCGCCTCTTCTATAAAACGAACATATTTATGTACATCCGTAAAAAACTCATCCAGGTCAAAAATCGGATAACCGACAACCTGACCTGGTCCGTGAAAGGTAATGTCTCCTCCCCTATTTATTTTGTAAAATGAGATGTTATTCTCATTTAATTCTTGTTCACTAAATAACAGATGGTCAATCGATCCTGACTTTCCAAGAGTATATACAGGATGGTGTTCACAAAAGAGGAAATAGTGTTTTTGTAGAATAGGTTCTTCTCCTTTTTCCTTAAGTGAGCGGTTCTCCCTTTTCCTTTCAATCAATTCTTTTAACAACCTTCCTTGGTAATCCCATGCTTCTTGATAATCAATCTTACCCAAGTTTTTTAGTTGAACTTTTTGCATTCTCTTTAGTTGAATAGAAATTGAACGAATGGTTTCTAATTAATGTTTCTACTTCTAAAAATTTACGTCTTCATCTTTGTAATAAGCATCAAAACCGGCATCTATTGGCTCCCATAATTCCACTTTATTACCTTCTCCATCAAGAATATGAGCGAAATGACCATACTCGAAAGACTGAATTTCTCCCACAATGTGCACACCTTCTTCTTTTAGAACAGCTAATAGTTCCTTAAGGTTTTCAACTCTGTAATTAATCATGAACTCCTTTTTTGAGGGCTCAAAGTAGTCCGTCTTTTCAGGGAAAGGGCTCCAGGATGTAGTAGCTTTATGTTCTGGATCGTCATATTTCCGCCATCGAAAAGCTCCTCCATATTGGTCAGACTTTATGCCTAGGTGTTTTTGGTACCAATTTTTTAGAGAGGCAGGGTCTTCGCATTTGAAGAAGATTCCTCCTATTCCAGTTACTCTTTTCATTGTGTTATTATTTTTCTTTTCTTACTAATCTTTAAGTAATATTGCCAGCCCTATATTCCCCGTTAAGAAAGTACGGTCTTTCATTCCTCCTAAATCCAAACTCACATCTAATTGCAGTTTTTGGCTTGCCATTAATATGTAGCCGGCACCAATATGTGCTTCGTTTTTTTCATTCCCTCGAAGATAGGCATAATGTTCGACGAAGAGTCCGTGTTTTGCTCCAAGAAAGCGAGTTGCTTTTAATCCATAAAATCCATTTTCATCCGGGCCTCTCCAGAACATACCAAAACCGTAGGTGAATCTGAACATATCACTTACATTATGCAAAAAACTAAGATTAAAACGTGGTTCTATATCTTGTGGAATAAAGGTTTCTTCTCCGAAATAAGGCAGTTTCAATTTTCCGCTAAATTCAATTCGAGGATAAATTCCACGTTCTTCTGCTATCCTAAATTTTGCACCAACTACTGTAGCATCCAAGCCCCTAAATAGGCTATCTATTGGCTCTTGATTTACTTCATATGAACGATAGGTAAAAGCAATATTGACTTCCATATTCTCTAAAAGACCATATCGGAATTCAATAGGCACTTTTCTGTTTTCATCAAAATCAGATTCTTTATATTCTCTTCCCGAAAAGTAACCAGCCTCTAGTACAAATGATCCTTTATCTAACCTTGAGGGAAATGGACTTAAACCAGGACGAGCAGGAAATTCCGCCAATTTATTTTCTTGAGCACACAATTGAGTGACAATAGCCAAAACGAGCAATAGAGGAACAATTGTTTTTTTACTAATCATGTTAGGTATGCTTTAGAACATTTCAACACTAAGCGTCTATCTATCAAACACTTACAGCAACAATTCCTTAATTAGGAAGAAAAATTACGCTTTCTTTATCTCTTTAAATTCTTAATATTGTACTAAAGTTAGTATCGCCAAAGTTACTAATTCAGTGGTAAACGTCCTAAGATCCTAAGCCTGCTTTTGATCATATGCCACTGCTGTTTGTCCAATAGTCAAAACTAATGATTATGAAAACTATACTTTTAGTTCCTATCCTCTATTTTTTCTTCACATTCCAATTAATGGCGCAATCTCCAAATGCAGCTCGCGCAAATAGGGCAACTCAAAACATGAACAAAGTTCTTGAGCTTTCTGGTGAACAAAAAAGAACGGTCTCAACGGCCTATTTAAATATGTATGAAGAATTGGGACAAGTACAAGAGATAAAAGACCCTAAGAAAGCAGAACAGGAAACGAAAAACATTCGAACTAAATTTAACACTACACTTACAAATACGCTTACTGAGGCCCAAATGGACAAATGGGTTGACATAAACAGCAAAGAAGGCAATCCGAATTTAAGCGTAAAGAAGAATTCAAAAATAAGCGTAGAGAAGCGAACGGAAATAGCTGCAAAGACTAGAGCTCAACGATTATCCAAACAACTGAACCTTTCAGCTAAACAAGAGCAACAAGCCTATCAAATCTATTCTTCGAATATGTCTAAAAGTATAGTTCTTAGACCTTTGGCAAAAAAAGATCCTACGACTGCTAAGACAGAGCGAATGAAGCTAAATAGAGAATTGGATGCTGCTATTATAGCTATTCTGACTGATGATCAAAAATTAAAATTGGTAAGTGATAACAAAGGAAGCCAAGTCGGGAAATCTAAATCCAATAAGAGTTCTAAAAAAAGTAAGACCTTTGACATGGCGGATAAGAATACGAATAAAGTTAAAGTACTTATTAAACAAACGGAGGCAAAAATCAAAATGACAGACGATCAAAGAAACAAATTCAGAACTGCTGCCACAGAAAAATTTCGTGCACTTGATCAATTGAAATCCAATAGCAAAGGAAAATCAGAAGAGGACAAAGCCGCAGCTAAAGTTAGAATAGATGCTGCCTTCGATGCAAAAATTAAAACTATTTTTACCAAGCGTCAATTAGAAAAGCTATCGATAACTAAGGCAGAGAATTAAAACTAATCAATTGCTTTCAGTAAGGTGATAAAATCTGCTACTGGATAACCTTGAAGAATCATATCTAATGATTGATTTTCCGTGATCGTGATTTGCTTTGTTGCGATATAAAACTCTTGTTGATCAAAGGCAATCATAACAACCGTAGCACTTTCACCAATTGGCAAGTTTGTGGAAGAGAAGTTATTTCCGTTTTTTGGTAAAGTAACTACTCCGGTAAAGTCATTAAATAAAACAAAAGCACGTTGATCCATTACTTCCATTTCACTGAGGTTACTGCTCAACGTAAAATTAGTTGTGCCATTTGATGGAATAAAATCCTGAGCAGCTAATACCCAACCGATCTCACTACCAACTAACTGGTATCTATCTCCTACTAATTCAACCATGCCTTGGTCAACTGATTCCACTAAAGGCGAATTATCTGTTCCACTATAAAATACAGCAAGCTCTCCATTTGGATTGCTTAATGCCCCTGGATCATCAAAATTTAATTCGATAGTTCCATTAAAATTTAGCTGTTCTTGGTTTTGCCAAGCCGTAACGGAGAAGCCCCCAGCCATTTCCAATATTGTTCCACCGTTTCTTACCATTGATAAACCCGACTTAACCAAATCACTTTTTTTAAGGAGTTCAATTAATTGAATTTCAACGGACCCACTAACTGAATCTCCATTAGACAGGAACAAACTGTTTTCCGTTAACTTAACATTAGTATTAAACATAGAGTTCAGATCAACTGCATCAGAGGCATCAATCGTGTGGCTTTCGAGTTGAGAAAGGCTATCATTAAAAAGAGCTTCAAAGGAGGAATAATTGTGTGGTGGAATTGCATTTGGAGTAGTATCGTCAATGACACAAGAGGAGAAAAAAGAGGTAATAACGAATGCTAGAACTAAACACAGGGTGTGCTTTATTTTTAGGCTAAAAATCATTTATTGCGTTTTTGTTTGAGACCAAAGATAACAAAACGAAAACGAAAGGAATGATTTGAAATTGCAAAAATTTTGTTAAGTATAAATAAATTTCTAAAATGAAATAATATCTAAATCGTTTTGTGTCAAAATCAAGGTATAGCAATGGCAACTATGATTTCTTCACTTTTCAATTCGATAGACGTCCCACTGTTGTTGTACAGGTTACATTGAAGAATGGCGTGTACTAGTTTTGTTTGTTGACCTTTGTCATTATTTAAGTAAGTCTCAATCTCGGTGATTGTAAAATGGTTTTCATTTGTCTGAGCACCAAGAGAAGAGAGGTATTCAATTCCATCTTGATTGACATATTTAATTATGACGGCACCGGCGGAATCTGGATTTGCCAATAGATTGAACTTCTCAGGGTTGAAGTCCGTCTCATCAAAGTAAGAGTTTACCTCAGCTGTTGGAATGTTTTTAATATTAATAGAGAAGGTCTCTAAACAATTAGAAGTACATGGATCTAACTTGGAAAATTCGCTTATGGGTGCAAAAATGTCCCCATCTGCAGAAACGCTAGCATCCGTGTAGAGGTAGAAATTATCTTTCCCTGCTTCTATTAGTAACGGTTGTCCATTCTTCATCAAGTTGACCTTGAACAATGGCGTTTGTTGAGGTACCTCCACCTCCAACTGCTCTTTAGCACAACTGGCAAAGAAGAATAAAACAACTAAAAATAAGTACGTAGTATTTCTCATTATAGTCCCATTAAAGGTTTTGTGATATGTCTTACTTTGGGGTTTAATTTGTATTGAATAGTAAAGTGAAAGTTTATTGCATTATGTGCAAACAGTGGTATTGGCGCTTTTTCTCCATCAACAGTTTCCGGTCCACCTATCCCTATGATTTCTAAGGGGTTGTAGGCATTTTCATCATCATTGCCATGTCGAGGTAGACGAGAAGGAACGATCACAGAACGTAATCCGATACTAAATCGTTTTGAAAGGGCGAATTGATAACCCATCATCAAATTAAATTGGAATGGAGAAACCTTGTCAGAATCAACCCAAGCGGTCTTCGCTTGTCTGGTGGAAGCGGTTTCAATAGAAGAAATAGTTTCCTCTTCTATTTTACCCCTTAGCCCAAGCGTATAAGCTCCTTGTACGCCAAGATCAATTCCATGTCTTCCGATGTGATATTTCAGGTAAACTGGAACTGTCAATAAGTGAGATTGCTTCACTTTCACGTTATATCTATTGTCATCTAACCCAAAACCATAAGTCTGGTATTCGTAAGACAGCGAATTATTGCCATTCGCGAAAGCATAGTTCCTACCATGAAATTCATATAACAAATCTGTATTAGCTGACCATCTGGAATTCAATCTGTATGAGAAAGTAGTTCCAATGTTCATTCCAGAAAGTCCTATAATTTTGTCATTAAAACTAGGTGTTATAATAGCTGAAGACAACAAACCAACACTGAATCTATTCCTTTTGTAATACTGTAGTTTTGTTTGTTTAGCAACAGGCTCTGTATTTTCAATTTGAAAATGAGGACTTTCTAAATCTAGCGCAGTGACTATTCCTTTTTTATACTCAATAGCTACTCCCTTTTCTTCCTCAACGACTACTTCACTATTTTGGACAATAGATTCAGTGGCAATAACAGAAGGCAAAACTGTTTTTGGGGCTGTTGTTTTTAAATTTTGATTCAATGCCATTGGCACCTCCTTTATTTCTTTTTTCTTTACAGGCTCTTGAACCTTTTCTACACTTGTTGGAGGAGTAAGTGTTTTTACAGATTCATTAGTGTTTATTGAAGTTCCTTTGGTAGTTGGAGTTCCTTTTGTTGTGCTTTTATTAGAAACAACACTTGGGTTCTCTGTTACTGCTGTTCCTGCGACAACCACAGAAGCATCACCTTCCGGCGATGCATTATTAACTTCATTATTTTCTAAATCAACAGCAACTGAATGTCCGTTTTCTTCCTTAACCTTTGTAGTACTAGTTTTATCGAAGCTTGGAAAAATCGATGGCATTACAGACATTCCATTTTGTTGTAACGGCGAGTCAAGCGGTTGTGTTTGATAAACATAAAGCATCATTCCTGCGATAAGGAATGGCAGTAGGAACCATAGTCGACCTAGTCCTCCCCAGCGTCGCTTTCGTTCTTCTGTAACGATCATCTTTTCGGCAGCCAACCAGGCCTCCTCTGAGAAAGCTACTTCCCGATGTTCGAGCTTGTTTTTAAACAGGTTATCAATGTATTTTTTTTCCATATTAGTATCTGAGTTTCTATTCTTCAAATGATATGTTCACTATATAACTTTTGTTGATTTCATGGCTTCCTTTACCATCCCCTGCAATTTTTTCCTTGCAAAGGACAGATGCCATTTAGAAGTTCCATCACTGATCCCCAACATTTTGCCAATTTCTTTATGGCTATAACCATCAATAGCAAATAAGTTGAATACCTTTCCGGACATTGGAGGAAGTTGATTAATCATATTTTGCAAATCATCCGCATCAAATTGTAGGTCAGCATCATTGTATTCGATAGAATCTTTATAGATTTTCTCGTGTTCAAAGTCTGTTGACTCAATTAACTCCCTCACCTTTCTATTTTTACGAAAATCATCAATCAAGGTATTAATCATGATTCTACGACTCCATGCTTCAAATGGTACGTGCTCTTTGTACTTGTCTAGGTTGGTTAGAATTTTCATGAAACCAACATTTAGAATCTCAATAGCATCGTTTTCTTGTTTGCGATAACGTAGACAGACGCTCATCAACAGCCCATAACAGCTTTTATAAAGCTGAAACTGAGCCTTTCTATCTCCTCGGGCACAATCTTTTATTAATGTAGGGTTTATGGCCATTTATTAATTCAGTTCTGTTTTATTGGTTTCTTACTTAGTAATAGGTACTTCATTATAATATGTAACGAAATAAGTGGACTAAGTTGTTTTATAATGGTGGTCACGTCTAATTTTATGGAATGGTTGGGTCTCTAGAAAGATTTTTTAATAGTATATAATAAAGCTTCATGGTGACCACTCTTCAAAGATCCGGTTTTATTTGCAAAACCCAAATTAAATACCGTGATTTACGCTTTCAATGAAGCTCAACACCTCATACGGTCAAATCCTATCCATTTCACTCCCGATTATGTTGGGCAGCGCAGTACAAAATGTAATTGCGCTTAGCGATTCTGTCTTTTTATACCACCTTTCTGAAATTGATTTTGCCGCAATTGGCTTTGTATCAGTGTTTTATCTCATTATTGCTGCTATAGGCTTTGGCTTTTCGAAAGGAGGTCAGATTCTGATAGCCAGACGGATGGGAGCAGGTCAAAATCGCGAAGTTGGACGTACCTTCTATGCCATGCTTTATTTTGAGTTTGCATTAGCTATAGTCATGTTCTTGTTTATGTATTATGGCTCTGTTTACTTTTTTGCTGCTTTTGTCAATTCTGATATTATCTATGAAAAGAGTTTAGAGTATATCCATTATAGATCCTTTGGGGTCTTTTTCAGTTATATGGGAGTAGCAATAGTTGCATTGTATACAGGAATTGCGCGAACCACCTTCATCGTAATCAACACCTTAGTCTTGGCCTTGGTCAACATGTTTTTAAATTATGCTTTAATTTTTGGACACTTTGGTCTTCCGGCTATGGGTATAGGAGGTGCAGCTATTGCCAGCTCATTTGCAGAGGGCATTGCTTTTTTCCTTTTCATTGGATACATTTTATACGACAAAGAAATAAGGAAGTATCATTTGTTTGAGTTTCCAAAAATTGATATTCCCCTTATAAAAAAGCAGTTAAAAATCGCCAGTCCAATTGTTGCTCAAGCAGTTGTCGGTCTGGGGAGTTGGTTTGTGTTCTTTGGAATTGTTGAGAATCTAGGGGAGCGTCAATTGGCCATAACGAACCTGGTAAGAATGGTCTATCTATTCCTATCTATTCCTTGTTGGGGATTTGCCTCTGGGATTAACACTTTAGTCAGTAATTTTATTGGTGCTAGAAAACGGATGGCAGTTCTACCAATTATATGGAAAACGGCGAAACTTTGTTGGCTAATAACCATGATTATGGCCTTGCCAATTGTCATTTGGCCGGAGCATATATTATATCCCTTGCTTGGTGGTGCGGATATGTCCCTTATAACTGAATCGAGACCGACACTTTGGGTATTGGTTGGCATCCTTTTTTTGTTTTCCATTGGAGGTGTTTATTTCAATGGATTGGCTGGAACTGGTGCAACTTATTTTGGATTGAAGGTGCAATCGGTTTGTGCGGTAGTTTATATCATCGCTATTTATGTAATAGTTGAATACACAAGCGGCGGTTTGGAATGGGCTTGGGCAACCGAAATTTTCTATTGGATAGTGATGTTAGGCTTTACTGTATGGTATTTGAGATCCAAGCAATGGCATGATCTGAAGATGTGAAATTTTTATTCTCAAATTCTCTTATATTTGTGCTTCAAATCAATCGACAACCAAACAGCGTTTGCGATTTTATTTTACTCAGTAAGAATTAAAACATTTGTATTAAAAAGTATGTTATTATAAAAGACATGCGTACATTTGTGTCCTATTTACACTAACCTTTTCAAATAATTCTTTATGAAAAAGAAAATTGCCATTAATGGTTTTGGAAGAATCGGACGTTTAACACTCCGAAATTTATTAAATGCAAAGGACGTTGAAGTCGTTGCTATCAACGATTTAACCGATAACGAAACACTCGCTCACCTTTTCAAATACGACTCGGCTCAAGGAAACTTTAACAAGCCAGTAGTTGCTTCTGCGAAACACCTTACTATTGGAAAACATAAAGTAGTTGCTCTTTCAGAAAGAGATCCTGCGAAATTGCCTTGGAAGAAATTAAAAATTGATGTGGTACTTGAATGTACTGGTCGTTTTAGAGATTATGAATCTGCGGGTAAACATATAACTGCTGGTGCTAAAAGAGTTGTGCTTTCTGCTCCTGCCAAATCTGATAGTATCCAAACGATTGTATTAGGAGTAAACGACAAAGAATTAGATGCATCTAATAGAATCTTCAGTAATGCTTCTTGTACTACTAACTGTCTTTCTCCATTAGTTAAAGTGATCAATGAGACATGGGGTTTGGTTCAAGGTACAATGACAACTATTCATGCTTATACTGCTGATCAACGTCTCCAAGATGCTCCGCATGCAGATCTACGACGTGCACGTGCAGCAGCAGTTAACATTGTCCCTACATCTACAGGAGCTGCCTCTGCAACAGCTAAGGTTTATCCTGCGGTAAAAGGTAAAATTGAGGCCATGGCTGTTCGTGTTCCTGTTATTACGGGATCTTTGGTTGACCTGACTTGTATCACCGAAAAGAAAGTAACGGTTGATGCGATTAATAAGAAATTTGCGGCTATGGCAAAAGGGAAACTTAAAGGAGTACTACAATATTCTACCGACCATTTGGTTTCTTCCGATATTGTTGGAAATAAATATTCTAGCATCTTTGATAGCAAAATGACTATGGCCAATGGCAACTTATTAAAGATTACTTCTTGGTACGACAATGAAGCAGGATATTCTGCAAGACTAGCAGACTTGGCTAGAAGAGTTTCGAAATTACCAGTACAAAGAAAAACTAAGAGAAAAGCAAAGAAGGCGGTGGTTGCATAGTGTAACCTTTAGCCGTTGACTTTTAACTTCCCTCTTTCAAACATTTGAAAATTGCAATTCTTTATTTGGAGGAGGTAGTTAATTAGGATACTTAAAAAAACATCGTTAAACTTTTAGCGGTGTTTTTTTTATGTTTACATTTTGTTACTGTACCAGGACTATCCTGGTTACCTAAAGTACGATAGCACTCTCAAAACATCAGAATAAAATCATAAAATGAAAAACTTAAAATTCGAAAACAAGAAAGTATTAATGCGTGTGGATTTCAATGTGCCGCTTGATGCTAAAAATAAAATTACGGATGACACCAGAATTCGTAGAGCCTTACCAACCATTAAATATGTATTGAAAAATGGAGGTTCAGTTATTCTAATGTCTCACCTCGGAAGACCACAAAAGAAACTTAATGAAGATGGCAGTATCAATGTTGCTAAATTCACTTTAGCGCATTTGGTTGGGCACCTAAAGAAGAAGCTAAGGAAACCTGTACATTTTTCTCCGGATTGTGGAGGCAAGAAATCTAAGGCATTGGCAAAAGCACTTAAGCCTGGAGAAGTATTGTTATTGGAAAATACTCGATTCCATAAAGAAGAGGCTGCAGGTGATTCTACTTTCGCAAAAAAATTAGCTTCTCTTGGAAATATTTATATAAATGATGCCTTTGGTACAGCCCACCGAGCCCATGCCTCTACTACTACTGTAGCTCAATTTTTCAAACCAGCTAACCGCGCCTTTGGTTTGTTGATGCAAGCAGAAATTGAAAATGCAAATAAGGTATTACACAATCCTAATAGACCTTTGACGGCTATTATCGGTGGAGCTAAGGTTTCTGATAAGATTCTACTGTTAGAAAAATTGATTGACTTTGCAGATAACATCATTATCGGTGGTGGAATGGCATATACCTTTATGCGTGCTCTAGGGGGTAATACCGGTAATTCACTTGTTGAAGAAAATAAAATAAAGCTGGCGGAGCGGTTACTAAAAAAGGCACATAAGAAAGGTGTAAAAATATTATTGCCTAAAGATTCTGTTGTTGCTGATGATTTTTCTGCAAAAGCTAAAAGAGCTACTAAATATAGCAAGCGAATACCAAAAGGTTGGATGGGCTTAGATATTGGACCTGCCGCACAAAAGGATTTCTCTACCTTAATTAGTACCTCCGCTACCCTACTTTGGAATGGCCCAATGGGTGTTTTTGAAATGAAGCCCTTTGCTAAAGGAACTATGACAGTCGCTAAGGCAGTTGCAAAGGCTACTAAAAAAGGAGCTTTTTCTTTAGTCGGTGGTGGCGACTCCGTAGCTGCTGTTAATCAAATGGGATTAGCGGATGAAGTCAGCTATGTATCCACCGGTGGTGGAGCAATGC
>CAZDTI010000081.1:0-24630 GCA_964508085.1 uncultured Saprospiraceae bacterium
CCTTGTGGAAGTGGTAAGAAGTTCAAACATTGTCACGGTAGAGCTTAGGAGAGGGAGCGTTTTAGATTAAAAAGATTGAAATAAGGATTAAGTACTAATGGTGCGTTAAATATGTTGGGAATGAAGAGAAGAGTATAGTAGGAGGTAAGAAAATATATCCTTAGCTCTTAGTTCCTAACACAAACAAATATGTATCTTTGAACAGCGATATGATTCAATTGAATCATATCGCTGTTCTTTCTTTGATTCGTTTGTGCCTCCTTCACTCGGGGAGATAGATAGCTAAGCCTGTATCGTTCACTTTTTGCACACAAAAAAACATAAACATGAGACTTTATTCAATTGTTCTTTTTCTACTTGTTTTCAGTTTTACCCAATCTGCTACTGCCCAAAATATTGCGGTAGAAGAAGAATATAGTGTTTCCAGAATGATGGCTCGTTTTGGTGAATTGAATAAAATGCAATCGACCGTTCCTGGTTGGCGTATTCAATTAGTAGCTACAACAGACCGTAGAAAAATGGAAGCGACCAAAGATGAATTCATGAAAAAATATCCAGATATTTCCATCGACTGGCAACACGCCAAACCGTACTATCGGTTGAGAGCTGGAGCTTTCAAAACAAAATTAGAAGCGATGCGGGTGTTGGATCGTTTGAAAAGAGATTACCCTTCCGCCTTTCCTGCAAAAGATGCTAATATTTCCTTGAAAGCTTTAGTAGGATTATAAATAGACGGTTTTACGGCAGACGGTAGACGGTGAACGGGCCTTCTATTGCATAGGCCGTAAAACAGTCCATCGTAAGTCGTCCACCATAAAACCGTCTACCGTAAAACCATGAGTAAAAGGCAACATTCTTTTTTACAAAGTGTTGATTTGATGACCCTAAGTCTTTATTTGAGCTTATTGGGCATTGGTTGGCTAATGGTATATACTGTAGGGTATAATGAAGAACTGACTTTATCGGAAACCGTTTTTGATCTGAGCACCAAGGTTGGAAAGCAAACCCTTTGGATAGGGATTTCTTTGCTGGCTTTAATTATGACGATTTCTGTAGAATGGACATTCTGGAGAACCTTTGCCTATCCGATTTATGGGATAGGGCTAGCGAGTTTGGTGGGGGTATTGCTCTTTGGGATAACGGTAAAAGGGGCAACCTCTTGGTATTCTATTGGTGGTTTTACCTTGCAACCCTCGGAGTTTGTCAAATTTGCAACCTGTCTGGCAATGGCTGCCTTCCTGAGTACCTATAATACGAACCTTAACAAGTTTAATACGGTTTTGATTTCTTTTGGAATATTGGTGGTGCCAATGGGGCTGATCCTCTTACAACCAGATGCTGGTTCTGCATTGGTTTTTCTGTCGTTTCTTATTTTGCTGTTTAGAGAAGGCTTATCTCCCAATCTAATTATTTTCGCATTAGCCACTGCTACGCTTTTGATTTTAGGATTTATATTTCCTTTTTATCAAATGATGGTGGTCTTTACCTTATTAATTTTGTTGGTGTTGTTTAGAAGTATAATTAAAGACTTTAAACTGCTAGCGATCTACCTGGTGATTGCTGCTGTTTCTTTATTTTTTACCTATAAAGGTTTTGCTGTGTATGTATTGTTAGGGATTGGCCTTTTATTGTTCCTATTTTCTTACTTGAATTGGGCTCAACGAAAAGGAACATTAGTTGGTCGGCTTTCCATTTTACTCATTATGGGAACACTGGTAGCTGGGGGAGCTAATTATACTTTTAATAATATCATGAGAAGCCATCAGCAGGATAGAATTAATGTCTGGTTACGTCCTCACCTTTGTGACCCGCAAGGATCATTGTATAATTTGATTCAATCAAAGATGGCTATTGGCTCTGGAGGGTTTCAAGGCAAAGGATTTTTGAATGGAGAAATCACCAAAGGAGGTTATGTTCCAGAGCAAGACACTGATTTTATTTTTTGCACGATTGCAGAGGAGCAAGGTTTCATTGGTAGCCTGGGAATCATTGGTTTATTTACCTTGTTGATCATGCGGATCCTTGTATTAGCAGAGCGCCAAAATTCGGATTTTTCCCGTCAATATGCTTACGGCTTTGCAGGCATTATATTTCTCCACTTTTTTGTAAATATAGGAATGACCATGGGATTAGTCCCGGTTATTGGGATACCTTTGCCTTTTATCAGCTATGGCGGGTCGTCGGTGCTAGCCTTTACGCTGATGTTTGGGGTCTTGCTGAAGTTGGATACGAAGAGATATATCGGATAAATCAACAGTTAACCATTGACGATTAACGGTTAGCATTCCCTAAAAACGTGGGGCAATGTAAAGCTGAGAAACTTTAATAACTAATTTGTAATTATTCAGCATTCTACATTATTATAACACGATAGTGGGAAGTTAATGGTTAAATGCTAATAGTTAAAAGTTGATTAAAAAATAAACTTTTGAAATTTAAAATACGCCACAGTGATCCGGACTCTAACGCTCGGGCCGGTACTATAACTACTGATCATGGAGAAATCCAAACCCCCATCTTTATGCCCGTTGGGACAGTGGGCTCCGTAAAAGGAATTCATCAGCACGAATTAAATGAGGACATTCTTTCTCAGATCATTTTAGGAAATACTTATCACTTATACCTTCGACCAGGATTGGATATCTTGAGAGCGGCTGGAGGTTTACACAAATTCATTGGTTATGACAAACCCATGCTGACGGATAGTGGAGGTTACCAGGTGTACTCGTTGAGTGGCCGAAGAAAAATAAAAGAAGAGGGAGTTACTTTTCGTTCTCATATAGATGGTTCCAAACATTTATTTACCCCCGAAAATGTGATGGACATTCAACGAACCATCGGTGCAGATATCATTATGGCTTTTGATGAATGTACACCCTACCCTTGCGAGTATAACTATGCTAAACGCTCCATCGAAATGACCCATCGTTGGTTGAAACGCTGTTGTGACCGCTTCGATCAGACAGAGCCACTTTATGGTTATGAGCAAACGTTATTTCCAATAGTACAAGGAAGTACCTATAAAGATTTGAGAAAATTATCTGCCGAAGCCATCGCCCGTTTTGATCGTCCAGCCAACGCCATTGGCGGTCTTTCTGTTGGTGAACCTGCAGAAGAGATGTACGCTATGACTGATATTGTTTGTAGTATACTACCTAAAGATAAACCTCGTTACCTAATGGGTGTTGGTACTCCTGCTAACCTGTTGGAGAATATTGCATTGGGTATTGACATGTTCGATTGCGTACTCCCATCTCGAAATGCACGGCACGGATTATTATACACAGATGAAGGGATTATTAATATCAAGAATAAAAAATGGGAAGCGGATTTCAGCCCGATAGATGCAAACAGTACTTGCAAAACAAGTCGTTTTCATACCAAAGCTTATCTGCGTCATCTGGTTCATAGTAAAGAATTATTGGGTGCGCAAATTTGTACCTTGCAGAATTTGAGCTTTTACCTTTGGTTAGTCAATGAGGCGGGCCGTCAGATAGAAGCAGGTACTTTTACTTCCTGGAAAAACAAGATGTTGCCGCGAGTGCAAAATCGTCTTTGATACTTATGCTTAAAAAGCTTGACATATACATCATCAAGAAGTACCTCGCTACTTTTTTCTTTACAGTGCTCATTTTTTCACTCATTGCTGCTATTATAGATCTGAGTGATAAAATAGAAGATTATGTAGAGGAAGATATAACGATGCATGAAATATTATTTGACTACACGGTCAATTTTATGCTGTATATCAATGGCTTGCTCTTACCACTTTATGCCTTAATTTCTGTTGTGTTTTTTACTTCCCGAATGGCATATAGTTCAGAAATTATTTCCATTTTTAATGCAGGAGTAAGTTTTACTCGTTTGTTACGACCTTATATGATTGCCGCTTTGTTTATCACTGGTTTGCATCTATTGGCCAACCATATATTAATTCCTAATGGTAATAAAGCGCGCATTGAATTCGAGCACAAATACATTTACAAGCATAATGATCAAGGAAAAAAACGGGATGTACATATCTTTATAGCACCAGATACAAAGGTTTATGTAAGTCGTTATCGAAAATCGGATTCTACAGCAACCAACCTACGTCTCGAAAAATTTAAAGACAATGAACTGGTGGAATTTCTAAAAGCAGAAAAAGCGAAATGGAAAGGCCCCCCAGACAATTGGCAATTGGTAAACTACGAACGAAGAGCTTTTGATGGAACGAGAGAAATACTCGAAACAGTAAGCGAAGGCTCTTTAGATACAACCATTAATATCACGCCAGGTGATTTCGTTCGTTACTTGGAAGAAAAAGATATGATGGTGACTTCGGTTTTACAGAAATTTATTGATGTAGAACGACAACGTGGGGTTGGAAATGCAAAACCATTTGAAGTAGAGATTCATCGCCGAACCGCCGAGCCGATCACTATTCTCATCCTGACGTTAATAGGAGTGGCCGTAGCAGCCCGAAAGGTACGGGGAGGAATGGGCTTTCACTTGGCGCTCGGGGTAGCCATTGGCGCCATCTTTATATTTTTATCTAAATTCTCTGTAACCTTCGCAACCAACGAAAGCCTCCCCGCGGTTTTGGGCGTTTGGTTACCTAATATCTTCTTCTTTTTTGTTGCACTCTTCTTAGTCTTTAAGGCGCAAAAATAATAGCACTTGTTCTAAGTAAAAGAAGCCACAGCTCTTTTGAGGTTGACAAATCTACTGTCATTAAAAAAGAATTCTTAGAGCCTTTGAAATTAAGATATAAGAGTAAATGTCATCACAATTACAGTTTTCATTTTTTTTTGAAAGTTTAAAAAGAATTACGACTTAGTCTAAGTGATTGTTTATCAGCTGTTTATGATTAAGTCGTTTAACTTTTAGTCGTTTTGTGATACTTCTTTGACGTATTTTGTTTAACGGTAATTTGGATTTTGTTTAACAAGATCGTATATTTGTTTAACCAAAGGAAAGAAATCATAAAACAATCTAAAAACGCCAAATTATGTCAACCATTGAATTTGATACTAGATTTAATAAATTATCAGGGATGCTACATTCCTTCGCATATAACTTGACTAAGAATGTAGAGGATTCCAGAGATTTATTCCAAGAAACTGCTTTTCGTGCTATTACGAACCGGGAGAAATTCCGTCCAGGAACGAACTTTAAAGCATGGACTTTCACGATAATGAAGAATATTTTCATCAATAATTATCGTAAAAAGATGAAAGCCAATACCATCAGCGATTCTACAGATAACCTTTATTATATCAATTCTGGAGCTATCACAATTGAGAATAATGCAGACTCTGATATTTTGATGAAGGAGCTGACGGAGATTATTGCAGGACTTGATGAGGGGACTCGTATCCCATTTATGATGCACTATGAAGGGTTTAAATACCAAGAAATCGCTGATGAACTGGATTTACCACTCGGAACAGTAAAGAGTCGGATTTTCTTTGCTCGAAAAGAACTCAAAGATATCATCAACAAAAGATACGATCAGGCTCTGGATATTAATACTTCTGTAGCTAAATAGCCCGAGGCTGTAAGAAATAGTTTTTTTGCGAATTTCGCTATTTGTCAAAGAAGTAAAGAAGCATAAACTAATACAATTACCTAGGCTGTCTCTAAAAAGAGACAGCCGTTTTTATTTAAGGGGTCCTTCTTCTCATAATTTGAGCTTGAAATTGAAAAGCACTTCCTGATTTGTTTTATAAGATTAATCGCCCTAATTTTGGCTTGTGGCTAAGACAACCTCCAAATCTTTGGTCAACAGAAAAACCACCCTCATAATGCGATTAATCACTCTTTTGATTTTACTGCTTTGCACCAGCCATTTATTTGCTGAATCAGATAGCCTTCGTAATCAGAACCTTTCTCAAAATCTTCAGATAGATACAACTGATCAGCTGTTGCTGAATCAGGCAGAATCGTTACTTACAGCGGGACGTTTTGAAGAAGCGAAGAAGGAATACCAAAAATTGTTGAATGAATTATTGCCAGAGTTTGATAACGAAGACTTCTCTGCTAATCCTTCTGAAAGTGATCTATACTACAGTTCTACACTTCTGTTGAAAGTATTGTTAGGAAAAGCAGAGTTGATAGAACAACAAGCTAATCCAAAAGACAAATCGGGAATTAGTCTAGAACCTGCGCTTACTGTTAGAGAACTTATAGTTGATGTTTTATTTCATATCAGACAAAACTATTCTGGAGCAGCTTTAGCATACGAGAACCAACAAGCTGGTCGGGAGTTAGAATGGGAGGCAATTAATCTGGCGTATAAACTTTATGAAAAGTCAAACAATCCTTCTTACTTATTGCGTTGTTTTAGATTGGTAGAAAAGAGTAAAAAAGCCGCTTTGTCCTATGCTCTTATTCATCCCAAAACGTACCAATTGGCAAACGTATCTCCTGAGGATTTAGAAGTTCTTACTCAAAAAAAGAAAGAAGTTGGAAAATTAAACTCAAATTGGGCCGCTGCTCTAGTAAAATCCAACAACAAAATTACAGAGTTATCAAAATCTGCAGAGAATGAATATATCGTAGCAAGAAAAGCGTACAACAGAAGGCTTAGTGAATTCTCAAAGAAATATCACAATACGTTTAAGTTACGTTATAATGAATCTGTTGTAACAGTCGGTGAAATTCAAAATCGGTTAAAAGAATCAGACCAAGTTTTTCTATCCTACTACAATACAAAAGAATACCTCTATGGTTTTGTGATAACCCTCAATGGGCTAAAAGCGAAAAGACTCAAAAGACCCAAAGGGCTGAACCAAAAGATTGTTGATTTTTTGAATCTACTTAAAAACAAAGAGGAGCAAGCCAATTGTAAAGTCTATGATGCTTTGGCATTGGAATTATATGAAACACTACTCAAACCATTCGAACCTTTAAAGAAACAAGTAGTCATTGTTCCGGATGAGGAGATTGGCTATATCCCTTTTAATGCACTTTTGTATACTGCTCCTGCTTCCCCTTGCGAATTTGCAGATTATCCCTTTTTATTGAATAAATACCAACTGAGTTTGCACTATAGCGCGGAAGCTTTTGCGAAAGAGGCGTACATAAAAGAAGAAGGGAACAACGATTTTATGGCTTTTTCTACTGGTGACCGAACTTATGTCAAGCAATCAGTTCGACAAATGAAGGGAAAATTAATAGAGACCGAGGATATTCGCAAGAAATTAAAAGAGGGGTTGTATTCTGAGTCAATATTTCTGTCTGATTATGAATTGAAATCCTATGCCGGAGCGGAACGAGATCGGTATGGATTATTATGGCCGTTAGAAGGGACCTCGGAATCAGTGCAAGAAGACGTTAGTCATCAATTAGTTGTGTTTAGTAATTCTGAAGTGGCTTCTACTTCGCGCGCTGAAGGAGATCATATCCCTAGCCTCGGTAGAGGATCATTACACATTGGTATAAAATCGGTGTTGACTAGCTTGTGGCAAATTCCAGATACATCGAATGAAGCAATATTACCTGCATTTTTCAAATTACTGAAAAAGGGAAAAAGTAAAACCGCTGCCTTACAACTAAGTAGTCAATCCTACTTGAAAAAGGCGAAAACTGCGGAATCTGCCGCCCCTTCTCAATGGGCTGCCTATATGTTGATTGGAAATGCAGATTCGATTACACAACGAAATTGGTATTGGCTTTTGCTCGGAATTATACCAATACTAACGATAGGGTATTTTTGGAGAAAGCGAAAGATGGAAAAACGAAGAAAAGAGAGAGAAGTCACAACAACAATGGAGTATTAATATTATAAATAACAATTATATTCCACGGTTTTATTAAAATAAAACATATTTCAATTCGTTTGAATGTATTGTAACAATAATACAGATTACCGCTTTCTAAGCGAAACGGTTACTTCTACACTATCCTAATGGCCACTTCCTAAAAGTCGCTTTTATTTTGAAGGTTTGGCCCCTATATTTGTACTGTGTAGTTTCTCATAGTATTTATTGTTTTATCTCCTACGTCAACAGCCTCCGATGTAGGAGATTTTTTTTGCCATATTGTCAAGTGATTTTTGACGGCTATATCAGTGGATCTGTTGGCAGTTGAATTAGTTATTTCTTAGCCATTGTTTCCAATATCCTTCTCAATACATCTACTCTTACCGCATAGCCTTCAAAGACATTCAGTGATCCCGCAAAGTGAGTACCGATTACCGTTCCTGTTGTGATATCAATTACGGGGGAGCCAGAATTTCCGGTGAGTGTGGCACAGTCATGTCGAAAGTCGAAGTCGTATAACATATTGTCTTTAGTAACAAGGCCGGGTTGAAGCCTTTTTACATCATAGATGTTATTGAAAATACGCTTTCGTTCGATTGGTAATTTGTAGTCAGCGCTGGGAAAACCAATAATGGCAATTAATTGATTGAGCTCAATAGAACCACGATATAACTGCAAAGGGGGAGGTAATTTCTCGCCATTCTTATTCACTTTCTCTACTCTTAGAATAGCGATGTCTGGCGTATGATCATAAAGACTGGTGGCATCGTCTTCTATGTGGACAGCTTCCAGAATGTTGAACTCAAAATCATGGACACGCTCGAATTCTTCATTAAAATCTATAGTCAATTTTTCAAAGCCTTTTTTCATTCTATAGCCTCTACTTGTTTTTTCAGCAAAGACTTCAGCAACGTGTTGATTCGTGACGATTAGTTCATCAGATAAAATCCAACCGGTTCCAGAGGGGTATTTCCTACCGTTGCGTTCAATTTCAAAGACACCAACAGATTTGACTGCCTGTAAAAGTTTTGTTTTGTGAAAATCTAAAATATGAGCCCAAGGATGATCATTAGGTACTTTAAAATTGTTGTCCTGAATAACGAAGGCGGGACGAATATAGTCATGATTGAGAATCTTCATGAGCAGTTTTTCATCAGCTATTTTACTATGTAGGATCTCTTCAATTTTTTTCTGACTGTCGGGAAGATAGAAGTCCTTGTGGTCTTCAAATTCAGCGATGCCCTTTTTGAGATTGCTAAAGCTAAAATTGAGAAGACGCTGCAGTATTTTTTTCGGAATGGATTTCATGGGGATGAAGATAGGAATTCCGAGAATGAAAGAAAATAAATTGGCTATCTTTACAGAGAATCAAAACACCAAAAGAACCATGCAACAGACCAACTCTAAATCAATTATTCTTTTCCTATCTATTTTATTCCTTTTAGCTGCCATATTAGGCACTTACTCCTGGCGTGAAAATAGTACGCTTAAAACGAATAATAAATACTTGAATACTCAGATTTCGGAACTCAAGGAAACGAGAGAAAATTTGGAGACGGATGTTCGATTGCTCGAAGAAGAGTATGAAGAACTCGCCATTTTTAGCGAAAAGCAAAAAGAGGAACTGGAAGATGCCAACGAAAAAATTACATCTAGCAAAGCTGCTTTGCGAAAGCTTCAAAAGAAATACAAAAAAGATATAGGCTGGATGAAGGCAGAAATCAGAAACCTTCGTGAAGCAAAAAAAGAATTGACAGCATTGGTCGCGATATTGAAAAGCGAACGGGAAGCTGGAAATATTGCGGATGGTTCTTTATTGGATTCCAGATTGGAGGACATAGAATTGAGAAACAAAGAGTTGTTGGATCAATTGGGTAAAACGAAAGCTCAGAACGATGCACTAAAAAAAGAAAATAAAAACCTAGACGTAACAGCTACAGTTGCAACAGGTACTCGTGTGGACATTCGTAAGAAAGGGAATAGACCGACTGGAAGTTTTAGACGTGCCAGAGAGATAATTGTTAGTTTTAACTTGAGCCATCTGGCGAAAAGTAAAGAAGGAGTGAACAACCTTTACGTTGTTATTAAAGATGCGAAAGGGAACTTAGTAAAAGTGGATAACCCAGTACAAAAGAAAATCACTTCTGCGAAAAATGGAAAAGTAGAACAGATCATCGCTCAGCAGATGATAACCACTACTTTGTATGATGGAGTGCGAATGGCGTTTAAAGTGAAACCAAAGAGAAGAACCTTGAAGAAAGGGTATTATCGAGTGAATATTTATGCGGATTGGGGGCAGGTGGGGCAGACGGAATTTGAGTTGAGGTAGCTATATTGATCCGATTCCACCAAAAAGTATGCTTTGATTTCAAATAAAAAATCACTATTATTACAGTATAATTTAGCGTAGCCTGAAGTAGTGCGCTAAATTCTCTTTTCGATCCAAAGTTGTAAGTTTCCTACTTTCAAAGTTATCAAATCAAAATGCTGTTCATTACCTCAGCGCTAAATCCTATTGGACTTAGTTTGCTTTCCTACGATATTATTTGATAACAAATACTAAAATGTACCTAATTATGAAAACGAAAACCTTTACCTTTTTACTCTGCCTTATTCTAAGCACTTTTTCAATTGCTCAAAGTTGTTTAACCGGAGGAATATCTTTTGATACTCAAAGTGAGGTGGATAATTTTGCAATAAACTACCCGGGTTGTACTACAATTGAAGGATCTGTAGAAATTGAAGGTGGACAAATTACGAACTTAAATGGTTTAACTCCGCTCACAACGATACAAGGAGGGCTTTGGGTAGAGGTTAATAACTTCGTTGATTTTGAAGGACTTAACAACCTAACTACAATAGAAGGGAACTTAACTTTTGCAGAGAATGACGAACTAAACTCCCTTTCCGGATTTGATAATTTAACGACGATCGGTGGCAACTTGCAGTTTCTTGGAAATGACGACCTATTAAGTCTATCTGGCTTAGATAACTTACAATCGGTTGGTGGAGACTTTATTCTGGAGAACAATGATGGTCTTGTCGATTTAACCGGTTTAGGATCGTTGACAACCATTACCGGATCTATTACTTTTATAAGCGATGAGATTAATAGTATGAATGGCCTGAGCAGTTTGACTTCTGTCGATTATATGGAGCTGCAAAACCTTCCTGATTTTACCAGCTTCGAAGGCCTTGAAAGTTTAAGTAACATTGGAGGAATAACAATAATAAATACAAGCATTACGAATCTTCAAGGCTTAGAGAATCTTACAAGTATAGATGGTGATCTGTACATAAAAGAAAACGACAAT
Source organism: uncultured Saprospiraceae bacterium (assembly GCA_964508085.1). GTDB lineage: Bacteria > Bacteroidota > Bacteroidia > Chitinophagales > Saprospiraceae > CALGLS01. The sequence continues at coordinate 11,060 of CAZDTI010000081.1, forward strand.
CTACTGAATTTAAATGGCTTAGAAAACCTGCAAACGATTAGCACTTATCTTTTAATTATTTCAAATCCAAACCTTACAGACCTAGGTGGACTAATTAATCTGGACTTTTTTGCACTTGGGGATGAACTGAACATACAAGGTAATTCCAATCTTTCAATCTGCCATCACCCCTATACCTTATGTGATTACATCAGTCAAACCATAAATAGCACAGAGATTTCAGGAAATGCTCCGGGTTGCAATACGCATGCTGCTATTTTAGACAATTGTGTGGCGGGACAAGGCAACCTTGTTCGGTATCCGATCTTTTATGATTTGAATGAAAATGGAATACTAGAGGGTGGTGAACCTTACTATGCTGATGGTTGCGTTTCCATTGAACAAACGAATACCTTAGCTTGTGGTAATAATGTGAATGGTGGCCTCATTTATCTCCCCAATGGCACTTATACCTTTAATTTTGATCCAACCGATAATCCTGGTTGGGAGCTAACGAGTACGCCAACATCCTATACAACTGAGGTAGACGGAACCATTTCAACAGATACCTTATTCTTTGGGATGATTCCTAATGCAATTTCTTCGGAGGTCACAGCTTTCACAACTTCTCAACTGCTTCGCTGTAATGAATTGGTCACTTTTACAAATATTGCTAACAATTTAAACACGTCCACTGCCTCTGGTACATTGTGGTTTCAGGTAGATGAAAATATTTCCAACGTTGATTACTTAAATGCGCCTGATGAAGTTATTCCTCCCTCTACCTACGGGTGGCATTTTTCAAATTTGTATCCTGCCCAGTCCGTTCAAAAAAAGATAAAGTTAGAGATTCCAGGCCCTGATATTCTTCCCATCGGTACAGAACTAAAGTTTACTTCATGGATAGATTATTCAGATTCGAACGGTCAGCATGTATCAGATACTTTCCATTATGATGAAATAGCGCAATGCGCTTATGATCCAAATGACAAGTTGGTTAATCCAAATAATCCTATGGGCTACGCCTTATTGGATGCACCACTAACGTACACCATCCGTTTTCAAAATACAGGAAATGCAGTAGCTTATGATGTTGTTATAAGAGATACATTAAGTGATCTTTTAGATCCCAGTAGTTTTAAAATGATTGGCAGTAGTCATGACTTTGCTTTAGCTACAACCCTGTCGGATGGTAAATACTTAAGCTTTGATTTTTCTAACATTTTCCTGCCGGACAGTACAGCTGATTTTGCAGGTAGCCAGGGGTACGTTATGTATCAAATACGTCCAATAGTAGACTTGCCCGAAGAGACGATCATAAATAATACAGCGAGTATTTATTTTGACCTTAATCCAGCTATTCAGACGAATACAACAGAGAACCTCTTGGTTTCTTCACTTGATGCTGATGAGGATGGCTCTATGATCTGGGATGACTGTGACGATATGAATGACACTGTTTACCCCGGAGCTCTGGAGATAGCAAATAATGGAGTAGATGAAGATTGTGATGGAGCTGACCTGTTATCTGGGGTCAATGATTTAAGTAAAAGCAAAATGGCTATTCTTCCCAACCCAACCACTGATGTTCTTTTTATACGTTTGCCAATAGCAGTGACAGTGAGAGTAGAGGTGAAGGATATTAATGGTAAGACAATGAAGGTTTTCAAATTTGATAAGGAAACGAGTCTGAATATTGAAGATTTTCCGGATGGTATTTATACATTGCTTGTTCGAGGGGAGAATGAATTTTGGGTGGAACGAGTGGTTAAGATTTGATTCGTGAATTTCTAATCAAATAACCATGGCTCATGGGATCGCTTCTGTTTAACAATGAAACGATAGCGTTAAACACGATTAATTCTTTTACTAGTGATACGTAAGAGTCATGTTTTGTATCATACCCAAAAACCGAAAAACCAAAAGTAATAATTTTATGAATTGGCAATAAAGTTGCATTTGCTAGTTTTATGAAATTACGAATACTTTTATGCTTTATTGGAGTTATATATTCCAGTATTAGCAACGCCACTGTTTTTCAGGCTATTGGAAACGGGCTTTGGTCAAACGCGGAGAATTGGGATGTAGGTTATGTACCTTCTAATTCTTCAGATACAGTAATTATTGATGGTTTCTCCATTTTATTATCTAATAATATGGGGAGTATTACAGTCGCTTCTTTATTTATATCAAATGAATCAGGAGAAAAAAGTGATTTATTACTTGAAGGAAATACTGCGCTAACGATTTTGAATAACCTGGAAGTTGTAGCAGCAAACGAGGAGAAAGAAGTTGAATTTATCTTGGAGGACAATGCCAATTTATATGTTACTGGCGATGTCAACTTTAGGAGAACAGAAGATAATTTTAGTGAGAATAGACTCCGCTTAAGATTAAAAGACGAGGCCCAAATGGAGGTAGGAGGGGACTTCACTTTTGATTATAAAAACGCAGATGATGGAGAAGACAACAGCGAAATCTACCTGAATGGAGCGGCCACGTTGGATATCACTGGTAACACTAATTTCTTTATAAGAAATGGTAAAGATTTCGAATTAAAAATAGAAGATTCTGCTCAGGTGATCTTAAGACAAAATTTAGATGCTCAAATGTCCGGAGGAGATAATCTAATCATTAGTACTAAAGGTTCTGCCAGTATTCTAATTCAAGGGGATGCAACCATTTCCAACTCCGGAGGAGCTAACAAAGCGCTCCTTTTGGCCGAAGAAAGTGCAGGCACCATAAAGGTAAATGGTGATTTAAATTTATTGTCGGAAACCTTAGATAAAACGGTTTATGTTGAACTAAATGGAGCAGATTCTTACATTGATGTTAGAGGAGATGTATTAATGAACGCTATGAGTGATGGCGACGTTTATATCCACCTCAAATCAACAAGCAAAATGAATTTAGGAGGTACGTTTTTACGCCCTTCTCAATATGGAGCTTTCCATATGGGAGTTGGTACCACATTAGATCTAAACGGATCTCAAAGTAGCCAAACAATGACAAGTGTAAACTTAGAAGGTAGTGGGACTGATGCGTTTAATTTCAGATGCATCAGGCTAGACAATCCATTTGGTTTTGTACTAGAGGATTCTTTATCCATAATTGATAATTTGCATTTTATAGAAGGAAAAATCACTACTACTGAGGACAAAATTTTAATTATAGAAGATCAAGCGGTCATTACTGGTGCGAACCCTACTTCCTACGTTAATGGCCCCATCATCAAACAAGGTAGATCTGAAATGCCTTTTCTATTTCCTGTTGGAAATGAATCTGTTTATGCGCCCATTTCGGTATCTCCAATAACAAATCAAGCCCTTGAATTACAAGCAAGTTATGATGGAGATCCACCGCCATTTGGTGCCTTTCTCGCAGAAGGAATCACTGAATTAAATACATCCCAATATTGGTATTTAAGCAAAAGCATGGATGTTGATTTAGATGTTTCCTTGCATTGGTCAGATGCAAGCCTCCAAGGAATTGAATCATTGGACAATTTGATTGTAACTGGATTAACCTCAGATAATATTTGGGAAAGTTATGGGCAAGGGGAAATAAGTGGTGGAGTAGGCAACGGTGCCTCCGGATATGTTTCTAGCGTAGCAGGAGATCCTCCACCATTTGGGATTGCTCAATTTGCTATAGGAATCAGAGAGGAAGGAACTACGTCCTTAGGTGATGATTTCAACAATGCGAATACAAATTTCTATTTAATGCCAAATCCAGTTGATCAATCACTGATATTGAAAGCTGAGGTATCAGATCACGAGAAGTTTATGCTTGAAGTTTATGACGGACTGGGACAAAAAATGTTTAAACAGCAAATATCTTTCAAAAATGGGTTGCTAGAACTAGATGCAGAGGCGATTCAAGTAACCAAACCAGGAGCCTACTTCTTGAATATTGTTGGATCTTCGAGTCGCAAAACATTAAAGTTTATAAAAGCAAACTAAAGAACAGAGCGTATATGTACTCTCTTACTGCTATAATAGCAAAAGAGGCTATCTCAAAAAAGAGATAGCCTCTTTCTGTTGTTGAGGTCGTGAGTGAATTCTATTAATAGCACCACCGTACACACAAGTAACCGTATCTTCTTTATTATCGATTATGTTTTACATATAGCTTCGGACACCATTCTGCCCGTCGTAACCTAAAGTGGTATGAACGCCATCGTAAGAATTAGTTTTTAGCCAAGCCCGTTAATTCTCACCACTCAAATTGTTAGGAATATCTTGGGCGGTCAGCGAGGAAGATGGTATTAGTTTTAAGAGGAAAGAATAAGAAAAGGTTAGATGTACGCTTTCTCAATATGTAGTATGTGTTATTGCATGGAGAGGGGATTTAAAATAAATTTGGCGCTTTGTAAAAGAATTGTTTTTTATTTTAAGCCAGTTGAGAATTTTGTGTTTTTGGCTTGTCGAGACGTACGTTACCAACGTATTTTGACAAGAATTCAATACAATAATCAGCTCATGGGTATCAATGTTCGTCCCTTGAAAAAGAGTGATTGCAACACTAACCTTACCGATTATAATGAAATAGCTCTAATTAGTTGGGTATAATATTTGGTATAATTTCTTTTGTTTTCACAAATATTCTTTTGGGAATTATTTACTTAATTTTTAATACCTAAGCAAATGCGTAAAACAATACTACTTTCCACATTGCTATTAATCTATCTAGTACCTGCATTCAGCCAATGCGAACTTGATTTTTCGGATGCTGTTTCCTTCCCTTTTACAGGGGATATTGTAAATGGCGGATCAAGTGGCGCGAATGAATCCGCATCGCATAGTTTCAATGTAATTGATGAAGCTGGAGCACCTATAACCTGTAATGCTTCAGGTGGGGTTGATGATATTACTTTTGATTTCTCGATTATACATGCAATAGATATGTATGGTATTGATGGCGTCAAGGATGCCTATGCCGGGGTAACCCATGATATCGTGCAATCGGGTACGGGGTTCACTGGAAGAATCCCTTTGGGAAATAGTGGAACAAACGAAACTACGGCAGGAGATGCTAGAGGCTATAGCATCAAAGTTACATTTGGAAATCATCTATCTATTCTTGCAGAGGATATGGCAATTAATACGAATAGTATTAACACAGCTGGTAATGCCTTTGAATCTACTTCCGTTGTCTTTTTTGATAAGAGTGGTACCAATTATGGCACTGCAACTTATGAAGGATTCTATGGAAATGGTTCTGCTGGTGCTACTAATGATAACTCCTGTACCGTTCCAGCAGCTGGAACACCATGGGCAGAAACGGGTACAGGAGTTTACACGGCGTCTTCAACAGGAACAGTTAACATATCTGTCCCTTGCGTTATTTCCAGTGGGACCAGTAACCCAGCAGAGGATAACAATAAAGTGATACAAGCTGTAAGCGATGCAGGCTTAAACAATTCAGATGAAATCGGAGGTTTTTTATTCACTGTTTATTTAGAAGATGTGGCTGCATCAAGCGCACCAGGAGCAGTCACGACCACCTCTACTTCTTTTTCCAGTACGATGAAAGGGCTTACTATAGGTGCGATAGCACTTCCTGTGGAATTATACTATTTTCAAGCTCGAAGATCCGAAGAAGATAAAGTGAATTTAAGCTGGGGAACGCTTTCAGAAACCAACAATGATTTTTTTGCTATTGAACGAAGCAATGATGGAGTTAACTTTAGAACCATTGGAAAAGTCGAAGGGGCAGGAGAAGCGAGCATAACTCAATCTTATAAATATGAGGATTCTGCCCTTGTAAATGGCACTTATTATTATAGGCTTCGTCAGGTTGATTATGATGGTACGTTTGAATATAGTAATATCGAGATTGTAGAAATAGATCGAAAATCACCTTATGAAGTTTTTCCAACGTTGTTTACCCACGAAGTAAATATTCTTACGTCTAGTAAAGCAATCTCGACCACCTTTGATATCGTCGATGTCTTTGGGCGCTTAGTGAAACAAGGGGAAATAGTCAATAATGAGGTCAACAGTTTAGCGGTTAATGATCTATCAGCTGGATCTTATTTTATTCGATTATCAGATGGATTTAACACAGAAGTCTTTTCTATTTTGAAAAGAGAATAACGTGTTCCCATTTGTGAAATTAGTTGATACAGTTTGATTTGGGTCAACTTAAACAGCCCTCAAGCAGAGATCATATCTGGTTGAGGGCTGTTTTCTCTAAGGACAATGACTTAGTGTAAAGTATATAATCAGTGGTAGCTCAGTAATAAAAGAACGACCTTAATGTCTTATGTTATATTTCTATTGGGCTAAACGTCCCAACGGAAAAAGCCCTTCGATAACTCACTGAGTATCAAAGGGCTTTTCTTTTATATGGAGGTCGCGAGCGTACCCCAAACCCTTTTATTTGCCTTTCTTTCCTTTTACTGATTTTTAATACTTATTCGTTGTAAATCAGTTGATTATGGGTTTATGGGTGTTAAGAGGTATTAAATGTTGTTTCGATTTGTAAAGGAAAAACGTACCACATGGCGTACCACAATCATTTTTTTATTTACCTTTGTATGGAATTAAAATACTTTGTAAATGAAAATCACACCTCGCTTTTATTTGGCGCGTCCTTCTTCGCCTACCCCTACGACTATTCAATTAGTCCTAAGGTTCAATAAGCAATTATTAAAATATGGAACTGGTGAAGCTATTCTTCCTGTCTTATGGGATGGTGAAGGTCAACGCCCTACCACCAACCGATACCAGATTAAAAAGTCCAAGGCAAACAAGGTCGATCTTGAAAACATCAAAATAGCTTTAGATAACTACGTGGTAGAGGTGAAGCGAATATTCCAATATTTAGAAAGGCAAAAAATTGTACCGACAAATGAAGTAATACGAAAGGAATTAGACTTAGCTTTTGAAAACGAGCGACCAACAAAAAAAGTAGATCATTCGATTGTTGGCTATGTGGAAAACTTCATTGAGGAAATTGAAAATGGAGAAAGACTTGTACCGTTCACGGGCAAGCGATATACAAAGGGGACAATCAAAAACTTTAAAGGTTTCTCTTCTCAATTGAAGGCATACCAAAAAAAGAAAAGGAAAAAGCTAAAATTTGAGGACATAACAACAGACTTCTATGATGCCTTTGTCAAATTCTTTAATAATAAAGACTATTCTCCAAATACAATTGGTCGCCACATCAAGAACCTAAAAACGATAATGAGAGCCGCAAGGGATGAAGGCTTGCACACAAACAACGAATTTGAAAGAAAGCAATTTAAAACACTCAAAGTAGACTCTCCGTCTATCTACCTATCTGAAAAAGAACTTTCCAGAATCGAAGCCTTAGACCTTTCCGAGAATCAAATATTAGACTATTCGAGGGATGTCTTTTTGATCGGATGTTATACCGCTCAACGGTTTAGTGATTATAGCAGGATAAGCAATGACCACATACAAAGTACCTCCAAAGGAAACCAGATAGTAAAACTTATTCAAAAGAAAACGGGCGTGGAAGTACAGGTTCCAGTTAGTCCAAAACTAAAAGCGATCCTTGAAAAGTACGATTATCAACTACCAAAAATATATGAGCAAAAACTTAATTTGAGAATTAAAGACGTTGGTGAGTTGGCCGGAATTGATACACTCGAATTGATCGAAGAAATAAGGGGAGGGCTGAAAGTCAAAAAGCAAATCCCAAAATATGAATTGATAAAGACGCATACAGCCCGACGAACAGGGGCTACCAATATGTACTTAGCAGGAATCCCCCCTATTGATATAATGAAGATCACAGGCCACCAGACAGAAAAGAACCTACTTAAATACATCAAGGTAACTAAAGAGGAAACCGCCGATATTTTGGCGAAGCATAGCTATTTCAATCAGTCACCTTTGAAAGCAATAAAATAAAAGAGAAAACAAAGAAGGGAATAGTATAAACCCCATCCGGTTTTAGCCGCTAAACTTACACCGGACAGGGTATTTAGAAAACTCTAAACAGTACAAAGAAATGAAAATTCAATTCAGTTTACCAAAGAACGAAGCCTTTTTTAATCGTTACGCTACTTTAATTCCAACCCTTTCCAAATTAGGTGTGATTGCTCAAATCATTTCAGCCCTTACAGAGGTTGGAATAATTTACAGTATTCTATTGACTAGACTTATCGGTATGGCTCCACAGCAAGCAAATATCATAGCGATCATAGGGGCAATTATTGGAACCTTATTTTTAGAAATTGGCCTTAGAAAGTTTACTCCATATTCTATTCGCGCATTCCTTTACAAAAGATTTAGTGGACTTGATTTAGCAATGACCGTTTTTATCGTATCGGTCAATGTTGGGTTATTCTTCGCATCTGGTGTGCTGTCATTCAAAGGCAGTAAAGAGCTAGTTAAGATTGCAACGCCACCAACAGAACTAAAAGCGATTGACGGGGTAGCGGATAACCACAGCAGCAAATTAAAAGCCTTGCAATCAACTTTTGTTTCTGATAGTACAACGGTTGCGAAGGGCTTTAAAAATCAGATCCGAGCGGAAAGAAATAAGTATAGGGCATTGGTTGAGGAACAAGAAACCATTTTGAAACGGTATCAAGGAAAGGAGAAAAGAACAGGGAAAAGTTATCAGACTAGAAAAGAAAATGCAATAGGGAAAATTGCAAAACTTAGAACAGAGCAAACCAAAAGTATTGCTCATTTAGAAAGCCAGCAGGCGAAACAATTACTTTCCTTAGTTACACTAAGGAAAACACAAACCAGCTCCACCGATTCAATTTATTATACTGGAAAAGACCAAATAGAAAAAGCCAATGAGGCTATTCTTTTTGCTGCAAATCAAACAACGACAAAGTACGGGTTTGGCTTAGCATGGTTTACTGTCATTTGCTTATTGGTTTTGATCTTTTCTATTGTCATAAATGAAATCCACAAAAAAGGTAGTGGGATTGAACAAGTAGCGATCCCGAACCAATATCATTTTTCCCAATCCATCCTAAGCGATTTTTCTAATGTGTATGGAGAGAAAGTAAATTACTTTTTACGGAGTAAGATTGACAGACTAGCAGCCACAATACCACCACCACCATTGCCACAAGCCCCACCGAGCCTATACGATCTAGCAGCAGCAAAACAACAACGATTAGCCTTTACCCTTCCAAAGCATGAAGAAAAAATCTACGTGCTTGATTCCAAACCATTGGATTTGAAAGGACAGGCGACCGAGGTTTACAACGATGCAGCGATAGCAGATAAAGCGATCAAACCAAAAAAAGACACCAGCGATTTAGAAAATATCATTCTACAATATCTCAAGGCATTTTTGGACTTACAAAAATGCAACCTAACTAAGGAATCAAAAGAAATGGAATTGAAAGCAGAACAAGTTATCAAAGCCTATTTGGGAGAACAGGCCACAGCCGAAAATGTAACAAAGCTAAAGGATGAAATTATAGGATTCATAAACGGGGAAAATTCAAACCCATTTGAAACCCACCATAGAAACCCAATAGGGTTTAACAAGCCAGTCAATAATATTAAAAATAACACTATACGAAAAACGTATAACGATACTCCTGAAGCAGAGAATCGAAGGCTTTGTGCTCATTGTTCCAAGGCTTATACTTATCGGCATCATAAGCAAAAGTATTGCTGTGATGGATGCCGTATTGAGGCATGGGAGCAGCGAACGGGTAAGACCTTAAAGATGAAAAAGAAGAAATAAAAAAGGCGAACAAATTGAGGAAATTGAGTCGCTAAATAGGGGGAATCGAGCCACCGTAGATAGGGGGTTAAATTACACAAATCACAACCCTTTATAAAGAGCAAGTTGGGGAAATCGGGGAACTGTACAAGGGAATTAAAAAACTGATTATTTATGAAAGATATAATACTAACAAAGAAGGATTATAAATCCATAGTCAAGGTCTTACTTGAGGCTAAAACAGAAAAGGCAAAAGATAATATTTTCTTTAATGGAGAGGCAGATTATTTAGCGAAGAATCCAAACTTCTACAATGAGTTGTTAAGTATAAATAAGAACAAAGAACTGGAAACTATACTGAAAAGACTTGAGCCAATAGCAAAACGTAAAATTGAAGGGTGGATATGGTGTAAAGATATTTGTCACGAGTTAGAAGGTGCTAAAAGGTTTGGCGATTGGCGTTCATTTCATCTTGACCATTTTCCTAAAATGGACAAGATTAGAAAGGATTTTGAATTTGTAAAATCAACTACCCCAAAGGTTCTTGAAGAAAAAGTAATCTCTAAGGTCAAGCAGCTAAAGCAAGAGATTGACGAAAAAAATAAAAACTATGATCCTACTAGCTGGCAAGACTTTATAGGTTCTAATTTATCGGATGATACCAAAAGGAAGCTTGACCCAAAAAGGGATTCATTTTTACATTCTTATCTTTTGAATAGCTTAATTATAAAAATGTTAGAGAGTTACTTTCTTACAAGTTCTGAAAAATACAAGAACCTAGTGAGTAGAACAAAGAAGAAAAAGGAAGTAACATTTCTTACATTGTTTCGGATGAATGAAGAAAGGAAAGATAAGTTTTTTGCTTTGCTTAATGGTCAACATTTTGAAGCATTAGACGCTGCTAATGAATGGGGATATAATGGAAGGAAAAGTAGTATCGTCGCTTGCTTTCAGGCTTTGTCAGACTTAGACTTTATTAGGTATAAATCAAAAGCAGAACTAGTACGAATTATAGAAACTGAAATTTCATTTGAAGGTAGCGAATCGCTTTTCTATCAAAGTCACAGTAGCAGTGACTATGAAAATTTTGAAAAGAAATTTAGAGAATATCTAACGTAACGTTTCCAATTTCATACTTTTTCAATCTCAATTCACCTCAATTTTGATAAATTGAGGTACACCACATTTTGCGATACTTCATATTTGCATCATTGATTAATGACCAAAATAATTAAAGATGAAAAATGAAATTGTTCTAATTTCCATTCCTAAAGAGGACTTCCAAAGTATCATTACTGATTGCGTCCTTTCCTGCCTAAAGCATCACAAATTCGACTTTCCCAAAGAGGAAAAGCAAGACGAATACTTAACCGGAAAACAAGTAGACCAACTACTTAATATTAGTTCTCCGACTCGCCACAAGTACGTCAAAGATGGTCTTTTGAAGAAACACCAAATAGGAGGTAGAGTACTTTATAAAAAATTAGAAGTACTCAAAGCCCTAAAGGTTGTAAAATCAAAAAGAGCCTAAGCCGCTTGTGTTGTCACAAGCCCTTATCTATTTTTTTACCACTTAAATGAATCTTTATGAACGAAGATTGCAAACCTCGTAAGGTTGCCCTTACCTCTGTATGGTCACACCACCAGGAAAAAGTAAAGTACCCTAATCAACAGGAACGAGTGCTTCAAATCCTAAAAGGGAAAATTTTAACCTCCCGTCAAATCCATTGTGAAATGTGTAAGACTAAATCGCTTGATTTGTCGAGCGCACGTAGAGCAGTAACAAACTTAATAGATCAAACTAAGATTGTTGTTGATCGTTTGGACAAATGCAATGTAACGGGCAAGACCGTGAAATTTTATAAGTTGCCTTGTGAGACATTATTCTAGTGATTGATACGCTTAAAATGTGGGGCTATATTGATCCACCTAAAGAGGTGGTGAAGGGTACACTTGGACAAGTTCAATGGAACGGACACCTTTTTGATCCGATCATTGACAACAACCTATTGAGGGGCTATAAAGCTAATTTAGAAAATTTGAAATTGGGAATTTATGGAGATAGGCTTTTTATTTCCAATAGCCTACAGAAGTATTTCCATCAATCTAATACGGGGGACTTTCATTTTAGCGAGGTAGTAAGTGCAATACAAATGTTAAGTTCTGATTTGTCTTATCCATTAGATCAGTTAAAGATAACTCGAATAGACTATGCGGTTAATTTGCCATTGAACCCCGAAAGTATTTATAAGCCTTGGGAGCGGTATAAGCATAAGAAGTTCGTTCCTTGTTTGAGTCGAGGGAGGATATACGGAAAGAAGGCTTATTTATCAACTCATTCTATAAAGGGATATAACAAAGCTTTTGAAGTATTGCAAACCTCGGGAATGAAATTGGGGAATGAAATTTTTAGATTTGAAGTTTCCGTTAAGGATATGAGGCATTTAACAAAAAGGAGAAAAGACCCGATCCCTATTTATTACGCAAAAGATTTACTTGATATGTCAAACATATACAAGCTTACAAAAGACCTTTCAGTAAAAAGCCGATCCATCGGAATCAAAACAAGTATTGATTTTGAAGGATTGCCTAACCCAACCAAGGACATTCCTATTATTGCTGTAATGTCAAACGAAGCAACTAAGGAGGCTTTCAAAAATAGTAGCAGCCTAAGTACTTACAAGAGATTCCAAAGACGCTACAAACGATTAATTCAGACTTTAGGAACAGAGCAAGGGCAACGGATCGAACAAGCAATAAAGGTAAAGTGCAAGGAACTAGAAACCCCTATTTCGTAACTTGTATTATAGTACGAAATAGGGGTCAGAACTGACCCTTATTTAATTACCAATTCAAAAGAGAAATCTCAAGATAGAGAAATGGAAAAGAAACACAAAGACGGTGTTCAAATAGAATTATTTTGGAATTTTGATTTTGAAGAATTGAAATAGATTGTAGTAAAATTGATAACTACAAATGGGAAGAAGTGCCTTTAATATGGGATGAAATAACTATAGACTGGAAGCACAAAGAGAACAACACAAAACCGTACAAAACCGTCAAAATTATATTCGATTCAATAGTTATGGAATGGTATGAAAAAGGGTATTACCTAAGTAATACCCTAAATGAATCTTTGTAAATGAGCGGTAAAGATACTACTTAAAAAGTATAGTTGGATTCTATTACCAATCATCGTTTTCGATACTAACTTTCTTTTCCATTTCTTTTATAAGGCTTGAAATGATTATTTCAGCATTAGATTTGGACTTACTTTTCAAGTCTTCCCAAATAAGGATAGCTCGTTTTTTAGAACCCATATGAGACTTCATAGGAGGTTTATCGGAGTTAGTTATTTCTCCAAAGCTGATCCCGTCCAAAGGTTTATGAATAAAATCAGAAAGGATGTATTTATATCGCCCATCTTTGAAATATAGTTTAAGGGTAAAATCTATGTATCCATCTGCATTAACGGTACCCCCTCCCCACCATTTAACTGCCTTGTATTCAAAGCCACCTTTACAAATTATTTGGCCTTCATTCTTATCATTTAATTGAATGACTTTTTGAGGGTTGTTGAAAATTGAGATAACCCAGTGATGCGCTCTATTGTATAAGTCATCTTTTGTTAGAGTACTGTTAGGTTTCACTACATTTTCAAATTTCAATAGTTCTTGTGCATTTACAAAAATTGATGTAGAGACTAGGATAAGGGTATAAAAAAGTACTTTCATTGTTAAATGTATTTTGATGAGTTGTAAAGTTAGGTTTTTTACAAACTTTTAGTCCAAAACGTACCACATGGCGTACCACAAACAAAAAACCCTTCGACAACTCATTGAGTATCAAAGGGCTTTTGCGTTTACTTGAGGTCGCGAGCGGATTCGAACCGCTGTAGATGGTTTTGCAGACCACTG
>CAZDTI010000082.1:0-24617 GCA_964508085.1 uncultured Saprospiraceae bacterium
AGAAAATACATTAGTGAAAAAACAGCTCCTTTTATTTTTGACTTTTTAAATAAATACGATTACGCTGCACACAAAAAAACAATCCTGGAATATCTGGTACAATTTGCGACCAAAAAAGAACAAGTCATCATCGCACAAAAAATAAATGGGCTCCCAGATATTGGATCAGATGGTCTGGAATTACTAAAAGGAAAGAAAGTAGGAGAGCGGATTATCGGTGCCTTAATTTTATCAAATTTAAAAGCCGAAAATAAAAGCCCTGAAATCATTGAGGTTCTGAACGAAGCCATAGATACTGAAAGAAATGATGCCACTAGAAATATCATGCTAGAGTCTGTTTCGGAAAATAGATTTTCTGCGTCATTCGATGTCGAAGATGCTAAGGCAATGATCGAAAAAGCGACGAAAAGAAAGAAACTCAATAAATGGTCTGAGAAATGGCTGGAGGAAAATGCTGTAGAAAAATTATACTGGAAAAATGGAGAGGAACTTGGCGTAGAAGGATTGAAATTTCTGTTTTACAGAATGAAACAAACCAAAGGTTTACAGTCTGAGATAGAAGCGAAACAACTCCTACGCAACTTGGATATGGAAAAATCTGAAAAGCTCGCTTTGCAATTGTTACAAGCCTTTATTGACAGTAATTCAAATACCAAAATAAAATACTACCTGACGCTTTGTGGATTATTAGGTTCTGATAATGTCCTCCATAAACTTCATGCCTTATTTAGAAAAAGCATCACAGATAAAAGGATAAAAATGGCCCAGTATGTACTCGGTGCTATCGCAATGGTCGGCAGCGATAAGGCTTTGAGAATACTAGAAGTCATTTCCAGAAAATACGCCAATAAAAAACCCAAATTATCCGCAGTGGCATTGGAATCTTTGGATGCAGCAGCTGAAGAATTAGGTATCACTAAGGATCAATTGGCAGACCGAATTATTCCCGATTTTGGCTTTGATGGCATATTCAAAGAATTCGAGGTCGAGGGAGAAACCTACAGAGCATTTATCAATAAAGAATTTCGTCTCGTTTATTATAATGAAAATAATAAAATGAGAAAGTCTCTGCCAAAAGGAATAGAAACAGATCAAAAAAAGGAATTTTCAGCAATCGCTAAGGAGGTAAGAACCATTGTAAAATCCCAAAGTGATCGACTGGAGAAATATATGGTAGAGTCCAGAGCTTGGCAAGCGGAAGACTGGCAAACTTTCTTTTTTAACAACCCCATTATGTTCGTCTATGCCATGCAATTATTATGGCTACGAAAAAACAAGGACGGCGAAATTTTAGAGGTATTCTATTGTGATGACAGTGCGGAGATGTACAACCTCGAAGATGAAGAATTATTGTTAGAAGACAGTGATACGATTTCTATTTTACATCCATTACATATAGACGAGGAGACCCTTCGACTTTGGAAAGTAAAAGCCTTCGAAAATGACATTAAAACCATATTCCCAATTCTGGAAAGACCTATCTTCCGAAAACTACCAGAAGAATTAGACTCAAATATTTCCAGAAGATTTGACAATCGAGACATCCCAAAAGGTGCCGATTTTGTTGCCCCACAATTGGTAAAGAGAGGATGGTATAAATCAACCGGAGATGGTGGATATTTGGAATTTACGAGATCCATCGTGACGCCAAAAATTACAGCGATACCTTATATAGAAGGCCCCGCAGCCTGGTATCAGCAAAACACGGCTCCCGCAAAAATGCACACCATCACTTTTATAGGAAAGGACTGGAGGGATAAAATATCGATTAAAGATATTCCCGATTCTTTCTACAGCGAAGTCATGGCGGATATGGAATTTTTGGTAACAACGAAAGGTTAACTGACTCTTTGTGATTTTTAATGGGTGGATGGGCAGATGGGTAGATGGGTAAATGGGCTTCCCTCTAACGCATAGCACTGCGAAAGAAGGCAACCCATCTACCCATCCACCTATCACCCATCTACCCTAATAAAGAAACCGACTTGATCTAGAACAAAAAGAAATTAAATAAAATGCACATTCTGGGTATAAGACATCACGGTGTAGGCTCCAGCGAAATGGTTAAGCAAATGCTAGAACGGGTTCGGCCTGATCTGATATTAATCGAAGGGCCACCGGAAGCCAATGAGCTATTGCCATACATGGGCAACACCGGTTTGGTTCCTCCGGTTGCCATGATGATGTATGATGAGAAAAAAACGCAGTCGAGTACCTTCTACCCTTTTGCCAGTTATTCTCCCGAGTGGACTGCTGCCGTTTTCGGCAATGAAAATGGCATCCCCGTCAAAGCCATTGATTTACCTGCAAAGCAGAGCCTGACCACGAATTTCTATCCTGATGAAAAACCCATTCTAAAAGAAAAGGACGTGGATGAAGAAGGGAATCCCCGAATACGGAAGCCTTTGATGACCAAAGATGCAATGACTTACATGGCAGAAGTAGACGGTTTTGAATCGGGAGAAGCATGGTGGGAACATCACTTTGAAGTAAACCAATCACAGGATCCAAAAGAACATTTTGAGGCGGTGATGCTGGTGATGAAAGCCCTGCGGGAAAAAGGCATTCCCAGTTCGCTGGATTCGGAAAATATTTATAGAGAAGCCTTTATGAGACAGCTTATCCGAATCGCACAAAATGAAATGTATCAAAATATAGTCGTCATCTGTGGTGCCTGGCATGCCCCCGCTTTGATAGACATTGAGGGCTCTGCAAAAGAAGATCAAAAGCTACTCAAATCCTTACCAAAACCAAAGGCGAAAATCAGTGCAAGTTGGATTCCCTGGACCAACGGGCGGCTCTCTCTTCACAGTGGATATGGAGCCGGAATCAATAGCCCGGGTTGGTACGAGCATCTGGCTGCTCAAAAAGAGAATAGCGACATAGCTTGGTTGTCGAAGGTAGCAGAACTCTTTCGGAAGGAAGGTCAGGATATGTCCTCTGCGCACGTATTGGAAAGTTATCGCCTAGCGGTAGCCCTTTGTCAGTTGCGAAAAAAACATACCGTAGGCCTTAGTGAACTTAATGAGTCTATACTGACTGTGATGTGTATGGGTGATGGCATATTATTGGAATTGGTTAAAAAAGAATTGATCATTGGTGATCGAATTGGAGAGGTACCTGATGATGTTCCAAAAGTACCTTTGCAGGAAGATTTTGAAAAAACCATAAAGTCCCTTCGGCTTCGACTGAGTGCTGCTCCAAAAGAACACAATCTGGATCTTCGAAATAACAATGGTCTAAAGCGTAGTGTTCTTTTTCATCGATTAGATATTCTTAATATTCCCTGGGCGGAACCGACTCAGAGAAGATCAAAAGGAACCTTTAAAGAATCATGGATACTAAGTTGGTCGCCAGAAATGATGATTGGACTTATTGACAACGCTTACTTGGGAAACAACATTCTTTCTGCAACAGAAAATAAGATTAAAACGGTTTGTGCAGAAGAGACGAAAATAGCTACAGTCGTCAGCTTATTGTCAAAAGTCTTACTGGCTGATTTAGAAAAAAGCATCTATGCCATCCTCGCTAAAATTGATGAGTTATCTACGATTTCTGCAGATATTCAAGACATCATGGCTGCCTTACCCAACCTGATAAATATCAAAAGATATGGAGATGTAAGAAAGTCCGATTTTAGTATTCTGGATTCCATCATTAATAAATTGCTGACCAAAACGTTCATTAATATTCCGATGGCCTGCTATGGGCTTGATGATGAAAATAGCAACAAGGTTTTTAATCTGATAGCCGCGCTCCAACAGGCGCTGAAAATCAATGAAGATCAGGATAAATTAGAAGATTGGTACAGTGCCTTGGTCATCCTCTTAGACAAAGATGGCGTTCATCCGATTATCAAAGGTTGTGTAAGCAGACTGTTCCTCGATGGTGAAAAATTGACAGAGGCAGAATCCGCTAAAAGAATACACCTTGCCCTTTCGAAAGGAAACGATGCAAAGGATGTGGCCAGTTGGGTAGAAGGTTTTTTACGAGGTAGTGGGATGATATTAATTTATGATAACCGTCTTTGGAACCTGCTTTATGAATGGTTGGACGATCTCCCTAAAAAGCGATTTATTGAGGTGTTGCCTTACCTAAGGAGAGCGTTTTCCAAATTTGAATATGGCGAGAGAAAGCAGATTGGGGCAAAGGCACAAAAAGGATTAGCGGAGGAAACAAAAACAGTTTTCGTTCCATCTGAATTTGACGAAGCGCAGACGGAGCCCATTTTGAAAACACTTAGTTATTTGATGGGAAAACAAAGTTAAAACAGAACCTATGGAAGAAGAAAAATTAGATCAGTTGACCAAATGGAGAATGGTGCTTGGCAGTGGCGAAGCAGACGGGACTGGGGTTGGCTTATCCAAGGAGTTGGAACAAATTGATGCAGCACTTGGTGCCTTGTATGAATTTGAAAATAAAGGTGAGTTTGAGTATGGAGATGGAGATAGTGTAAAAGCAGGTGGAGGCTCTGGATCAAGTCCTTCTATTTCCAGGTGGTTAGGAGATATCAGAAAGTATTTTCCGAACACGGTAGTAGAAGTATTACAAGCCGATGCAATGAAGAAACCCAGCCTCAAACAAAAAATGATCTTCGAACCCGAAATACTGGAAAAGGCTACACCCGATGTCCAATTGGTGGCTACCTTGATGGAACTCAAAAAGTTGATCCCTTCCAAAACAAAAGAGACAGCAAGAATGGTGGTCCAAAAAGTAGTGGATCTCCTTTTAGAAAAATTAGAAATGAAAACCATAGCAGCCATTTCCGGTGCCCTCGATAAATCTCAACGAAGACGAAGACCCCGACACAGTGAAATAAACTGGAGTGCTACTATCCTGAAAAACCTCAAGCACTACCAACCGGCATACAAAACCATAATCCCGGAAACACTTTTAGGCTATGGCAGAAAATCCAGGAAATCTCTAAAAGACATTATTCTTTGTCTCGATCAAAGTGGTTCCATGGGACAGTCTGTTGTCTATTCTGGAATATTCGGTTCCGTGATGGCTTCCTTACCTAATGTGAAAACCAAAATGGTCGTTTTCGATACGGAGGTGGCCGACCTGACGGAAGATCTCAAAGATCCTGTTGATTTGTTATTTGGGGTGCAATTAGGTGGAGGTACTGATATCAACAAAGCACTGGCTTATTGCCAGGATATTGTTGAACAACCAGACAATACCATCCTTGTGCTCATCACCGATATTTATGAAGGAGGGAACGTTGAGCAAATGCACACTCGAGCGAAGGCCTTAGTGGATAGCGGCGTGAATGTAATATGCTTATTGGCCTTAGATGATAGAGGCGCTCCAAGTTATGATAAGAATAACGCTAAGCAATTCAATGAAATCGGAATTCCGGTATTCGCTTGTACACCAGATAAATTTCCTGACCTGATGGCTGCTGCGATTAACCATCAAAATATTTCGGATTGGGTTGGTGATCAGGGGATGGTATTGATGTAATTCGATTTCCAGCAGGTTAAAAATCATTTTCTATAAACCGTTTTTCTCACCTCCTTTCAATTCACCACCACCGAGTGTTTTTCCCATATGATGAGACGCGAGATAAATAGATAAATGATATGAAATGGGGTCGGGAAATCAAATGAGCATATTGTAATATTCTGGAAAAATGAAGTATTTTCGGATTTAAAAACCAAAACAATATGAGAAAAATTACATTTGTCACTTTCTTTCTTCTTGCCGTTTATCCTTCCTTTTCTCAACAAGAAAAAAAGCTCGATAGCCTTCGGGTAGTGGCCCAAAATGCTCCAAACGATTCCCTACTTGTAGATGCTTATCACAACATAAGTTTTATCTACAATAATATTATACCGGATAGTGGTTTATATTATGCGTGGAAATGCCATGATATTAGTTTGAAAAATGGATTCAAAGAACAACTTACAACAGCTTATTCGCAGATCGGTTTTGCGCACTATGTTAAAAGCTCCCTTGATACTGCGGTTCATTATTGGGGAAAGGCAGCGGATGGTTATGGAGATTTAGGTAATTATCATCGACAAGTATTAGTCCTAAATAATGCTGGTGGTCAGTTGGTCCACGCGGGGAAATATGATGATGCTTTGGTCTATCTTAAAAAAGCGAAATCCATTGCAGAGCGTAACAATTTCAATGATTTACTCTCCGATAGCTATAACAACTATGCACTCATTGATGACTATAAAGGCAATTATGAAAAAGCACATAACCTCTATCGAAAAGCTTTAGCATATGCGGATTCAAGTGGTTTGGAGAGTCAAAGAATGACGACCTTGAATAATATTGGCGTTATGTTTTATTACATGAATGATTTTGAGAAAGCCATTCCATATTTTCATAAAGCCATCCCGTTCTGGAAAAGAGAAAACAAACTGAATAGGTTAAGTCAGACCTATAAAAACTTGGGCGTATCCTATGATGAATTAAATAAAATTGATTCCTCCCTTTATTACCACAAACTTACGCTGGAGGTCGATATTATACTTGGCGACAGATACAATCAAGGTAAAGATTTTCACAATATTGGTGTTGTATATGCAAAGCTAAACCAAGACAAGCAAGCATTAAAGCATTTGCTATTAGCAGAAAAATTAAAAGAAGAAAGTAATATTTTAGAATCAATTGGGAACACCTATCATCATCTTGCAAAATTGTATTTAAAGGCTCAAAATTATTCTCTTACAGAACATTACTTACAAAAAAATAAACAAGCAGCTTTAAAAATCGAATCGAAAGAACAACTAAAAGACAATAGCTTACTCTTTTCCCAATATTATAAGGAAAGGGGAGATTTTAAAAATGCACTTACGTATCAAGAAGAGTATCAAACTTTGAAGGATACACTATATGAAGTTGAAAAGGTAAAGGCAATCAATGACATAGAAACTAAATACAAAACAAAGGAGAAAGAGCAGAAAGCAAAACTGATTGCCCAAAAACTAACTATCGAAGAAACTAAGAGCGCAAAGAAAGATGCTTACTTACTCCTTACTTTCTTTGCATTATTATCTGCAATACTATCAGCATCAATGCTTTATAGAAAAAACAAACAAAAAGCGATACTTAATAAATCTCTTGAGCAGCAGATTATGAAATTACAAACGGTATCAAAAAGTCTTGTTCATCAAACCAATGGACAGTTTACCCTCACCCGTTTTTTTATTCAACAAAAGAAAAAACAAGCGAAAGAAGGAGATATATCAACAGCTTTACAAGACATGCAAAATTGGATAAACTCACTTTCTACAATTAATAAGCATTTAGCAAAAAGCAATGGCCAAAGCTTACAAAACAGTCTTGTTGACATTGCGGATAATCTAAAATATGGAGCGAATATTTTAGTAGGTAAAGATCTTGAGTTGGATTTATCCATTCCACTACTAATTGGAAAACCTAACAATACTGTTTATCTTGGGATGATTGTAAACGAATTAATGACTAACTCCATCAAGTATGCTTTTGATAAACAAGCCAATCCTAAAATCATTTTGAAGGTGACACCATTGGAGGACAAGATGGTTTCATTGCTTTATCAGGACAATGGCATCGGACATAAAAATCATACCCCCTCTAGTGGAAAGGGAATGGGTATTATTACAGATATGATCGAACAACTTTATGGTACCTTTGAAGTAAATACCAATAATGGTTTCCTACTGAAAGCTACCTTTCCAAAATTCTTAGAACAATGATAGATAAACGAATATTGGTGATTGAAGATGAAATCATTCATGCTAAAGATTTAAAGAATCAACTGGCAGAACTAGGGTATGAAAATATTTTGGTTTGTAGAAATGCAAAAGAAGCTTTACCACTTATCAATGGTGTTGAGTTTGATTTGGTATTTGTTGATGTTGTATTGCAAGGCTCCCAACTCAATGGTATTGCTTTGGCAAAAAAAATAATGGAGCTACGAGATACTCCTCTCATTTTTTTGACTGGAAGTAGTGACGAAGATACTACGGATAGTATATTAAAAATAAATTCTTCTGCGCATCTGGTTAAACCCGTTAAAATAAATTCGCTTCGAGTACATATTCAGAGAGCTTTCGCTAAAAAGAATACCTCAAAGCCTTTGGTAAATACCACTTCAGGTTGCCCTTTTAGAGTGGAGAAAGAGTATATCTTTATAGCTGAAAATAGCGGTAATTTCGATAAACGAATACATATCAATGATCTTAATTATGTACGGTCGGATGGTAACTATTCGTATATCTTTACTGACAAAGGGGATTTCACTGTTGCCACTACATTAAAAAGTTTCATTGAGCAATTTTCTAATTCTAGTATTGTTCGGGTAAGTCGTTTTTATGCAGTAAACAAAATGAAAATAATCGAAAGAAATAATAAAGTCTTGATATTTGACAACGGACTAAACCCTATCAAGATAGGTAGAACCTATAAAAAGAATGTAGATGAACACTTTGAAACCTTAAAAACAAAAAAATCCTAATGTCGTTTACTAGAAATATTTGCAGCTTACTGGAAATATTTGCACCTCGCCTTCTTGCCATAATCAACCCATGATTGAAGAATTACCTTTAGAGTAAAATCAAAACATTTTGCTTGATGAGGTGCTTCTTACTTCTTTTCCTTTTTCTATATGAGTTAAGTTATACTCAATACGCAAATGACACTCCTGCTGATGCTTTGCCCTTCACTTTTGGTCAACTTGCCGTATCATATAACATTAATAATACAGTCGGAACGAATGATTCTCCATGCCTCAGTTTTGGGCAGTTTGGATTAGGTATTACATATGTATATACTGAATTAACAACTTCCGAAGGAAGTAGTGTGAAAGGAATATTTGATTTTACAGATAATAGAACCGAATGTGCAGTGTAAACTCTTGAAGCAAATAACCAGATGATCTCTCATGCATATAATAAGTTGATTTATGCAGATGAAGACTCTTTTGAAGACGGTGGAGACGCGAAAGTAGAAACAAAATATATTGACTTAACAAGGTTTATTGGAGAGAAAGATTTGTTTTTTGAAGAAGAAGAAATACCATTAAGAGAGTGAGAATATTACTCAAAAATTGAAGGAGAAGGAAATATTAAAATTCGAAAAACTTGATAATAAAATCATTAAAATTATGAAGATCGCAAAGTTGTATTTTTTCTTATCTCTTTTAGTAACTATTGCCAGTTCTACAAGATGTTTTTCACAAAAGAACGCAATGGATTTATGGAATTTCTATTGCGAAGATTCTCCAAGTGATATTGAAGAAGTTTTCAAAGATTTTGCTGTTTATTTTCAAGAAGGTAAAAAGGAAAGAATTTCAGCAACTGGGACCTATAGAATGGATTGTATAAAAGTAAAAATAGCTAAACAAGAACCTAGAAGTTATCAGCATCATAAATTTGGCACTTATTATTCACGCAGAATGCAATCCATTGATGTTTATCAATTTGCAGAAGGTTATGTAGACGTATATGAAACACTTGGAGGTGCAAAAATAAAAGGAATAAAAAATGGAGGAGTAACAGTTTATGATTTCCCGAGGAGGCAGAATGATTATTATGTTTATTTGCGAATCGGATATAGCGATTCGCAGGAAGTTCAAAGCATCATACATAATCGAAACTTCATTCGGAATCATGCTTTTTCAGGAAGTTATTTAAAAAGTCAGTCGGATCGAAAGGGACTTAAACCTGATGTTGATTTTTTCAATGGATTTAAGTTTAATCCTTCACAAAAAGGTGCATGGAAAAAAATTAACATCGAAAGTACAAATGAGGCAGTATTTATTTATGATCCTTTTTTGAATACTGATTACAAGCTGAAACCGTCCACTTTCAATGATGATGTCTCTGTCCGCAATGGACTTCTTCATGGTCTTTGTAAAATAGACTATCAACATAAAAAGACTTATAAATCATTTATGCTTGTAGGAGATTTTGAATACGGAAAACTAGTTGGTGGAGCATGTATGAAAAAAGCAATAAATTATGAGAGTCATGGGAATGGAAGTCAGACAGTAACTTATATGCCAGATCACTATATTAGTGCAACTAGTAATGGAGAGTTGACTTCCAATTCGTTGCCCTCAATAATAGAATGTATAGGCTCAGCCTATATCAATAATCAAATTAAAGACCCAATAGTTAGTTCCATTATTGCAGAGTCACTGGGAAGTGTAATTTCAAATAGAAATTTTTCAACAAAAAAAGTAAAAGAGAATTATTTGAAAAAGCAAATTATCTCTGAACTTAAACGTAGCGGTAAACATCAGGCGGCCAAAGCAATTCAAAGTAGTTCCCTCGCGAATTGTTTACTAAAAGGGTTGTTTTAATTCATCTTGATGAATTTATATCTATTACACCAATAGCCCTAATAAAGACCCTAAAGGAGTGGATGATACTAAGTATAAAGTGAAACGTGGCTGAATGAACATCAACGGAGAAATCCTCTCTGCAAGCAATAGACATTACCGTTCTGCCCTTACTCCCGAGAAAGCAACCTGATCAAAAATTAACCAATATAAAATACTTTAATTATGAAAAAACAGATTTTCTTTTTTCTTTGTCTATTTACCCTTGGATCACAGGGTTTAAATGGTCAGACCAATCAAAGCGCGAGTGAATTGCTTAGCGAGGCTTTCAAAAAAGAGCAAGAGAAAGCGAAGTATAAATTATTACTTGACGAGTATTGTGAAGAATACTTTGAAAATTGCTTTTATTGGAAATACTATGAGATCGTTAATATTGAGGATGTCGATGATATATCGTCTAATAAAGTAAAGATTACAGGTAAAGTGAAAAATGGAAGTTTTTTCGGTACACCAGTCATAAGGGATTTCATTGTTGAAATTAAAACTTATGATGAAAAAATAGTAATCTATTTTAAAAAAAATGGGGACACAGGTTGGAAAGATTGTAAACAGTCATTTGTAAGGTAAAAGCCTAACAAAACACCAGCCAGCATGACAAACTGCTTTGCAAATAATATTGAAGTCATCAGTACTTATTTTAAATGGCAATTTGGTATTGACCTGCCAGACAATATTAAAACCACTGATCCAGTCTTTGACGAAAATCGGGAAGATTATGACTGCTGGGAGTATGAAGATTGGGACTGTAGTAAATCCGGTTGCCGTTTATTACAAGGGGATATTTGGGAGGCAGGTCCTTTCCGTAATAAAATTGCCTTTCAGAAATATTGGGAACCCTTTGTCAATTTTGAAAATTTTGAAGAGTATCCTTTAGGTTATTTTTATCTTGGGCTTAGAGTTACTTCGCACTCGGAATATTTCGTCTACATGGATATTCAGCAGAACAGAAAAATATATTTTCGTTTTGAAGTTTGGTCTATGTTGAATAGACCTAGAAATGACGGAAACCAACTAGAGTACGGAGCGATTTTTCAAAAATTCTATGCTCTTGAGCATGCATACAATTCTAAAATAAAAAGTTTTTCGATAATATATGATAACCCAAAACATATTACAAAAATCTCTCTGGAATTAAAGAATGGTAAAGAAATTCATGTAGATCAAACGAAAGAAATTGATTTCGATGAGTTGTCAGAATTGGTAGAATCAAAGCTGATTTCAATTTAGTAAGAAATGAGCTCGGGATTAAAATTAAGGCATATGAACGATCCCCTATATTGAAACGTTATGAATCATTAAGAATGCTAAAAAATGACAGATGATAATTCATTACGATAATATTAAGACTACTAATAAGGCTGTGAAAACTGGTGAGTTATATTTATTCACCGAGTGGGATATGAACGATTTAAAAGGTACCCCCTTTAAATGTATCGTTAAAATTCTCACTATAAATGAAGATGAATTCCTAATTAAAATCGACTGTAAAAGTGTTAAAATTCTAAATCATGTAAGCGGTAAACCTAATAAAAATGAGGTCTTTATTGTCAAAATTAAAAAAGCGAATAACAAAACATTTTGGCAATTAGAAAATATTAATACAATTCTTGAACTTCCAATTTCATATGAATATATCGGACCAAAAAGAATATTAGAAAATGTATCTGAAGAGTATATTGGAGAAAAGATTTTAAACAAAAAAGATATTGAAAATTGGATAGTTAAGAGTAAACAAGAGATTCCAAAAAACAAGATTGTTATTGCAACATTTGTTATCAACATGGATGGCATTTTACTTTTATCCGATAGACATTCAGAGCATGTACAATGTGCAAACAAAGGAAATGTTTTATCAGCTGGAGAAATAGGAATTGAGGTAATAAATAGTAAAGTTTGCTCGATACCTTTCATAACAAATCAGTCTACTGGATATTGCCCCTCTTCAAATTCATGGACTAATGTATTTGAATCATTAAAGAAACTTGAAGGTCTAGCAATACCTGATGGATTCGATCCTGATTTCACCTTTAGTTATTGCTCAATTTGTAGATCACTCAAAATAATTAAAGAAGAGATGTATATTTGTTATAGATGTGATAATGAATTATTGTCGGAGAATGACTTTCAAAAAAGAAGGTCATTTTTAGACTTAAAGTAAAAGACCTCTTTATAAGAGTAAATGACTTCAGAATCTTCAATTCCTAATTATGAAGGACTATAGAGAAATGCAATTGCAGTGGTGTTTAGAAGAAAAACGTAAAGAATTAAGCTACTTTATAGACTCGAAAGAGCTGTCTTTACCCGAAAAGATGAGAGAAGGTGATTATATAGAGGTGCTTCACCTTAACGGAAACGAATACACTGAATTAGAAGATATTTCTTTGCTAGAAGAACTACCGAACCTTAAAACCTTATCGTTTGATTTTATTACTACGATTAAAGATTTTAGGCCCCTAGAACGTTTGCCAAATCTTAAAAAACTTACCATACGAAACTCTTCCTTTGATTTTAATGTCCTCGATGAAATTTCATTACTTGATGAATTACATCTAATTAATTATAATAGCCATATACTCGATTGTGAAAGAATAGCAAAGCAATCAACACTTAAAAAACTAAGCTTAAATTGTATAGGTTATGAAAATGAGGAATCGTTAAGAACGTTGTCAGGTTTAACTTCACTAAGTTTAAGGCGTATGGTTCCGCTAGCAAATAGTAAAACATTAAATTTTTTGAAACAGTTTCCAAAATTAGAACATTTAGCTTTTGAGATAATGCTATTATCGGGTTACTCTGATGTAAGTACAGTCTTAGAATTAAAAGAACTAAAAAGTTTAAGGGTGAAAGAATATTCTTCGTACTATGAAATAAAAGGTGGGAATCATGATTGGTTAACAATAGATTTCATCAACAAAATAAAGAATTTAGAAAAATTAACACTGGAAGAATGCTCGCTTTTAGATGAAGAAAATATTAAGGAACGATTATCTGGAATTAAGGATGTTGAAATAATAGGATGACGGAATGAGGTGTCTACTTTAGTGACGAACACCTCATCACCCCTCCTTCCCCAAGCCCAACATCCGAATCGCATTCTCCTTAATTGGTAAAAATATATTTCATCCAATATAACCATCATTTCCAAATTTTCGAGTTGAGAAAAAAATGATTCTAAATGAATCGGACCTCCTCACACCTCAATCAGCTTACTTCCAAATATCACCCGCCACTTCCACCAGCCTTTCAAACTTCTTCCACTGTTGTTTATGTGTCAAATGATTACCGTGATGTGTACTTGAAAAACCGCATTGTGGACTAATGCACATATTCTTCAAAGGCATATATTTAGAAGCTTCTTTAATTCGAGTGCTCAGGTATTTCTTAGTTTCCAGTTTTCCAATTTTGGAAGACATGACACCAAGTACCACTTTTTTATTTTTAGGCACAAATCGCAAAGGAGCAAAATCCCCAGAACGTTCATCGTCGTATTCCAGAAAATAAGAATCTACGTTTATGCTGTTGAATAAAATTTCGGCAACGGGCTCGTAACCTCCTTCTGCGAACCAGGAAGATTTATAATTCCCTCGACAAAGATGGATTCCAAAAGTCAAATCATCGGGCATTCCTTTAATCGATTGGTTGATTAATGCTGCATAAGTTTTGGGCAATTTATTCGGATCTTCTCCTCGTTTTTTAGCCGCAGCTCTCATCTTTGGGTCACAAAGATAGGCCAAGTTGGTATCATCTAATTGAATGTATCTGGCTCCTGCTTTGTACAATGCCCGAATTTCTTTTCGATAACAAGCTGCTAAATCTTTAAAGAAGATATTTAAATCTGGATATGATTTGATGTCGATTCCTTTACGTCCGCCACGGAAGTGAACCATGGTCGGAGAAGGAATACAGACTTTTGGCGTTTGGGTGGTTACTGATTTTAGATAGTTAAAATCATCTACTTGAATGTTTTGTACGTGCTTCAATTTACCAGTTACCGTAACAACAGGAGGTTTGGAAAAATGCTTAGAATGTTTTACGGTTACTCCTTCCAATCGTTCAAGAAAATCCAAGTGAAAATAGTCTCTACGAAATTCTCCATCCGTTATGGATTGAACACCCGTTGATTCTAATCGCTTCACCGTTGCAGCAATTTCCCTGTTTTCAATGACCCGGAGTTTCTCCGCTGAGATTTTTCCTTTTTTCCAAAGTTGTCGATTCTCAATTACTTCAGGCGTTCGTAACAAACTACCTACATGGTCTACGCGGAATGATATTTTTTTCTTCATGATAAGTATGTTTTTGTTTTTTTGATTAAAGATTAAGAATTTTAAATTTAGGATTATTCCCTCAACCGTAAATGAAGGTATTCTTCGCGTCTGAGGGAATAATCCTTAATTCTTAATCTTAAATTTTTAATTTTTAATTTTCAACCCCTAAGTTATTTTCTCCGATGACATATAAAAGGTAGCAATGCCCGCCAAAAAAGTGGGTACAGCGAAAGTCAAGAATGTGGCGCCCATCGACAGTCCTACTACGCCGGTAAGGACACCTCCAACGGCTGGTCCGGCAATGCCGCCCAATCGTCCAACGCCAATGGCCCAGCCGACTCCGGAGGTTCGAATCTCGGTAGGATACAATCTTGCAGCCACGGAATACAAACCCACAAATCCGCCTTGAATTCCAAAACCTAACAATCCAAATACAATGAGTAGTAAAAGATTTGTTCCAATAAAGAAATCAAAAACGCCCATCAGGATTGCAGTGAAAATGAATATGAAACCTATGGTTTTTTTCAGGCCAATTTTCGAAGATAAATAGCCTTGTGTAGTGATTCCAAAGAATGCGCCTACATTAAATACGGTGCCTGCATAGATGGCATAGGACATGGACATCCCTGTTTCTTTTGACAAGATCGGAATCCAACTGGCTAAAAAATACAAGGCGCCAAAAGCTAAAAACAAAGCCAACCAAAGTTGTAAGGTCGATTTTCGGTGCTCGTTTTTTAACAATTCATTTATAGGAATTACCGCTTTCTTTTTTTGAACAGGAGGAAGCTCGGATAAGGTAGGGCTTCCCATTTTTTCCAGAATGGAATTTGCTTTTTCCAAAGCATTTTTTGGTTGCTTTTTTAAATAAAACTCAATAGACTCTGATAGCCAAATGAAAATAACCGGAAGGGTAACTAAAGAGGCGATCCCTGCTATTTTAAACATCATTTGCCAATTGTAATTTTCAATAACCTGAGCGGAAACAATCCCCGCCATCACCGCTCCTATTGGATAGCCGGACAGAGCCGCACTCACCCAAAAGTCTTTGGAAGTGTTTGGGGTGTACTCCGCAATCAAAGCCGTCGTACTTGCCAGCATCACCCCAATCCCTAAACCACTTATGAATCTAAAAATCATTAATTGATTAACCGACCCACTGTAAGCCGTAAAAAACATACTAACACCCATCAGTAATGCACTTAGAATGATTGCTTTTTTTCGTCCAATTCTATCTGCAAAAGGCGCTAAGAACAATGCGCCAATCGTCATCCCAACCAATCCTGAACTAAACACAATTCCTAATGCCACTTTACTAACGCCCCACTCTTGGGCAATGGCAGGCGCACAATAAGAAATGACCAGGACATCCATCCCGTCTAATATATTCATCAGAAAGCAAACAAAAATGGTGGCGTATTGGAGTTTGGACATTGGAGCGGAGTCCAAAAAGGTATTGTTAGTTTTTGACATTCTACTGAGTAATTTTTCGTTTTTAATTTTGAATTTTAAAACACGTTAGAAGGCATTTGAAGTTGAGGTTGAGGTTGCGCTTGAAGTTGAAAAAGAGGTTGCAGTTGAGGTTGAAAGAAACCTACCCCCGATAAGCCGTATCAATAACAATATGACCATTAGCAACTCGACTCACACAGGCGCATATTTTTTTATTTTCGCCTTTTTCTTCTTCACTAAAAAAACAATCTCGATGGTCAATGTCACCGGAGTATGCTATTACATCTACTTGACATAATCCGCATTCTCCTTTTTGACAATCGTACATAACATCTACCTTAGCCGCGTTCAAAGCTTGTAATATACTTTGATTTTCTGTGACTTCTATTTCTTTATTGAACCGAGGTATTTTCACCATAAATTTTTGAGGGGCGAAAAGACCAGAAGCGCCAAAAGTTTCAAATCTTAAGTTGGCATTCTCATAACCACTCTCTTCCCAAGCCTGACGCACCGCATTCATCAAACCCAATGGGCCACAGAGATATATTAGCGAAGTAGCGGAAACATAATTTAGATATTGTTTCAAGTCGTACTTCCCATCGGTATTGCTATAATGCAAAATTAAATTGTCGCCC
Organism: uncultured Saprospiraceae bacterium; assembly: GCA_964508085.1. GTDB lineage: Bacteria > Bacteroidota > Bacteroidia > Chitinophagales > Saprospiraceae > CALGLS01. The sequence continues at coordinate 16,695 of CAZDTI010000082.1, forward strand.
AACACTTTTTTGAGCCGAGGAATATAAGCCATTTCTGATTCCTCCCTTCCAATGTAAATCATTGTAACCTGTTTGTTTTTGGCCTTTAGTTCTTCCGCCATTCCGACCAGTGGCGTAATGCCAATTCCTCCTGCCAATAAGAGATACTGGTCAGCAGTAAAACTTAATTCAAAATGATTTTGTGGAACGGATATTTTTATGCGATTGCCTTTTTCAAGCCCCCACATATACTTCGACCCACCTCGACTGGAGGCCAATCGTTTTACAGAAATCGTATAAGGTTCCGCCGGATCAAATTTTCCTATCAGCGAATAACTTCTGATTTCCGGCAAGCCATTTATCAGCACTTGCATATCAATATGGGATCCAACAGTGTATGGACGCGTTCCATCGGATCCTTGAATTTTTATTTGAAGGACATTGTCCCCTACTGGAGTCATCTCCGTAACTACGCCTTCCAACCATGAATTTTTAAATCGCATAATTTATTAGATGTCAATATGATGCAGTTGGTGACCAACTGCTGAATGGTTAATAAATGCTCTTTTAGTGGGTAGATGGGTGGATAGGTGGATGGGCTTCCTTCTTTCGCAGTTCACGTTAGAAGGAAGCCCATCCACCTATCACCCATCCACCCATCTACCTAATAAAGAACTCCACTATACCCGCCTGACCGGATCGGGTTGACCTAGATCAAAATAAGTCCTAAACCTATTTTGAAGCCTCCTGAAACTTCTCCGCTTCCACCATCTTATCCGTTAATCTTCTCGCCCACATCGCTCCGGCATCAATATTCAAATTGTAGAATAAGCGATCCGGATTTTCATCTATTGCTATTTGTTGAGCTTCGAGAATGTCTTCATCTTGTCTGAAAATTCCTGCTACGCCCTCTCTAGTTTCAATGGTGGTACTCTGATCGAGAATATTGTAGTTTCTTGCGAATGCCCAAAAGTAGTAACAGGTTTTATCCGTAGCAGGAGTGATGGTATTCAGCACCATTCCATTCACACCCTGGCTTCTATCTCCTTCCGGTGCGCCGGTTCTTGCAACAGCAACACCAACGTCTATATTGACAGTGCAAGGAGCCTGGAAGGTCATGATTTGCCAACGATCCACTTCTCCTTCGTGCTTTATTTTTTTATGTAATTGGGATTTCCAAAAAGGAGGAGGTTCAATGCCGGTCATCCATCTGGTAACCGTTGCCGTTTTTTCGTCATAAACTACATCGAAGGGAGCCTCCGCCACATTGCGGTCGCCAATACTTTCGGAGTGTACAAAAGTTTCGTGGGTCAGGTCCATTAGATTGTCTACCACCAAGCGATAATTACAAGCCACCTCAATGACTTTACCATCGCCTGCCCATTCCGAATCTTTGTTCCAATGCATGTCAGGTATCTTGGATTCATCTGCTAATGCGGGATTCCCCATCCACAGCCAGGCAAATCTATGCTTCTCTACAATCGGATAGGAGCGAACACAAGCAGATGGATTAATGGTCTCTTGCGAAGGCATGTGTGTACATCTTCCTTCGCTGTTAAATTCTAATCCATGGTAACCACAAATCAAAGTATCATTGTGCAAAGTTCCTTTAGACAACGGCAGCAACCTATGCCAACATGCATCCGCTAATGCGACGGGTGTCCCATCTTTTTTGCGATACATCACCACAGGTTGATTGCATATCTTTCGGGGTAATAATTCGTTTTTCAATTCTACATCCCATGCTGCGGCATACCAGGCATTCATGGGAAAAGACTCGTTCATAGAGAAGCTATTCATGAGTAATAATTTTTAGGTTACAAAAAGTGATTTAGAATTTAGGGAGTAGTAAAAGAAGCAGCAGAATGTGATACGTATGGGATTACGTTTGCTAATGGTTTTGTCAATTTCAACCATCCTGCTTTCTTTATTTACAAATATATAGCTGTGAAGAACCTAAAAATGGTATATCTTCCGTAAAAACTTGGAAATATCAACCATTATTCTGATTTTAACACCTAAGTTGGCAAAGCCAGTACTATAGGATTTTTTCCCATGCAGAGGGCGTAGAGCTAACGTGTGATTTTCACCTAACGTTTTTTCCTCACACAGAGACCACAGAGTTCACAGAGCCTGTCGGGCGCCAGACGGGCTAACGTAAATTTTTCGCGCGTTCGCTCTGTACTACAAGTCTGTAAAAGTTTATAAAAAAACAAAGTTTTTGATTGGCTTTCTCTTCTTTGTGAACTATGTAAAAAAGCGAATAGCTTTTTCTTATATGAACTTCTGCGAAAGAAGGCTATGTGCCTCTGTACCTTTGTATTAAAAAATCGCATAACAAGAGCCTCGCGTTTCAAACAAACATTTGCGGCTCTATCTGGCGCTAGACAGGTCAGCCGCGATAAGAACTCTGTGTGAGCAATTCGCACGCATATTGATACGATTAATTAGTGCATTCGTGGCTTTTATTTTTCCAAGTCGTGCCAAAAAACCAAGACTTTCAGCGCCTGCTATAACAATAAAAATACAATGATTGAAAAACTACTCAACTACAAAGGCACGTACGGAGACCAAAAAAATCCCGTAACAGATTGCCTCATCAATTACGAGCCACTAATACAAAGAATGGAGATTTATAATTTTGAAATTATAGAACATCTGCATACCGATTTAGTACACATCTTTTTGATCTATGAAGGAGGCGGAATGGTATTATCTGAAGGAAAGAAAATGCAAATCCAGGCACCCTGTGCTTTAATAATACCCAATAATACGCTTCATGGTTTTTTATATCAATCGGATGCTAAAGGTGATGTTTTTACTTTTTCCAATGATTTTTTTGAAAAAAGTCTGGAGAAGGTCAATAAAATTTTTCTTCACCTTAACCAATTACAACAAGTCAACTTTGGAGCAGCATCTCCAATATTCCAGGAAACACTGGCTATAAAAAACAATCTGATCAAAGAATTAAGGGGGCATCGAACGGAAAAAAAATATGCGATCCAACTCCTTTTTCAATTACTACTACTCAATTTATATAGAACCGAACAACAGCAACCAAGTCAATCCCTACCCATTCACAATAAAACCTTAGTCTATTTCAATGCCTTTCAAAAATTAATCAAAGAAGGAATTCAAGAACCTAAATCTATTAAAGTTTATGCCAAAGCCCTGGGCATCACTCCGGGGCACCTCAACAGGGTTTGCCAAACCTTAGTTAAAAAATCTGCCTTAGAAGTCGTACATGAATATTTAATCAGTGAAGCTAGAAAGTATTTACTGGGAACCAATAATTCAATTTCGGAAATATCTTACTTCTTAGGATTTAAAGACCCTTCTCATTTTAGTAAATTTTTTAAAAAGATGGAGGGGGTGAGTCCGAGGGGGTTTAAGAAAAAAAGGGCGATTTAAATTAAATTTTAGTTGGTGTCCGGTCGCCGTTAAACGGACACCGGACACCAGTAACCGGTACTAAGTCTTCCCCAACCCCAACATCCGAATCGCATTATCCTTAAAGATCCCCTGCTTCACTTCTTCCTTAAATCCCGCCACCTCAAAATCCTTCATCCATCGCTCCGGCGTAATCAATGGAAAGTCCGTCCCAAATAATATCCGTTTTTTTAACAAGGTGTTTGCATACTGCACCAACTGCTTCGGAAAATACTTAGGCGACCAGCCACTCAAGTCAATGTACACATTTGGTTTGTGCATAGCAACGGAGAGCGCTTCATCCTGCCAGGGCCAACTAGGATGCGCGATGATGATCGGACAATCTGGAAAATGTATAGCCACATCGTCCAAATGCATTGGATTGGAATATTCCAAGCGCAAACCTCCGCCTCCTTTCACCCCTGACCCAAAACCAGAATGTCCGGAGTGAAAAAGCATGGGAAGGTTGTATTCCGCAATGACTTCATATAATTTAAAAGCCATTCTATCATTGGGATAAAAGCCTTGTGCCGTTGGGTGAAATTTAAACCCTTTTACATTGTAATTTTCAATGAGGTTACGCGCTTCCCTTGCGCCCATTCGGCCTTTATGCGGATCAATGCTGGCAAAGGGAATCATCACATCTGGATTTTCCATCGCCTTTTCTGCCACTTCCTCATTGGAGATTCTTCTCTTGCCAACCTCGTGCTCCGCATCAATGGTGAACATGATAAACGCCATATTCTGCTCCCGGTAATAATCCGCCGTTTGCTGAATGGTCGGACGTTCTTTTGACTTAAAGTATTTGGCAAAAGCCTCATCAAACTCTGAACGATAATCATCGTGTGGTTGACGGCAAGATACTTCGGCGTGGGTATGCACGTCAATGGCAATAATTTTTTCTGTATCTATCATTTTTTTCTTTATTAATATTAGGAATTAATTTGCTGACATTTATAAGTCATTTCATTCATCAGATCGGCAGTTCGGAGTTTTAGCATCGAGCATTCTTTGACCACATTTTCTCCCTGAGTAATCTGATAACTGACTTGATAAGCAAAGGCTCTGTAAGCTTCTACTTCAGAAGACATTTCAGCGATCTGATGCCGGAAGACTTGAAATTGATCAATGGTTTTTCCGAAGGCCTTTCGCTCGGAGATGTATTGCAAGGTGATATCCAATACATAATCCATGAGTCCGATGGTGGCGATTACACCGCTCATTCTTTCGGTTTGTAAACTTTCCATCATGTAATAAAACCCCTTGCCTTCTTCTCCTAATAGATTTTCTTTTGGAACTCGGACATTGTCAAAAGCCAGCTCCGCAGTGTCTGAACAACGGAGACCTACTTTATCCAATTTGCTTCTAGTGACTCCTTCAGCATCTAAATCCATCACCAACATAGAAGTACCCTTTTCCGTTTTTACAGCGGCAACGGTATAATCACCATAATAAGCATTCGAGATGAAAGTTTTAGAACCATCGACAATATAATGATCGTTTTCCAAAGTCGCTGTGGTTCGAAATGATTTGACATCAGAACCTGCAAAAGGCTCCGTCATAGCAAGAGACCCGATCAAATCTCCTGTGACACTTGGAACTAAATATTTTTGTTTAACAGCAGGAGATCCAGCATTTATTAAATAGTTCATCGCCAGATAAGGCGTGCCTCCAGCCATGGTTTGAAACCCCAATGACCCCGTTCGACCCATCTCTTCTAACAAGACCGCACTATATAAAAAGTCAAGTCCTAAACCACCATATTCTTCCGCTACCTCTAAACCAAAATACCCCTGTTCGCCCATCTTTTTCAGCACCCTTCGATCTATTTTACCTTCCGCTTCCCAGGTGTTAATATGGGGCAACACTTCTTTCAACAGAAAGTCCCGAACGGTCGATCTGAATAATTCATGTTCCTCGTTAAAAAAAATATGTCGCATTTTAGGTTTAACTGATTTTGAAAAAGGTTTTGTAGGATTATTGTTTTTTGATTCTAGGTCAAGCTCTCTTTGCAAGGGTGGATGGGTAGATAGGTTTCCTTCTAGCGTAAAGAACCGCGAAAGAAGGAAAACCTATCTACCCATCTACCTATCCACCCATCTACCCCTATGAACAACCTCATTTCTTCCTAACAATATAATTCCGTTCGTACAAAATCACCTCCTTTGAAACCTGTTCCTGATAAAGTAATTCCGCTACTTCCTTTCGGTTTCGAAGTATGGCTCTTTGATTGACGGAGCCTTTGTCGGTCACCTCTCCTTTGTCGCCTGACAATTCGAAATCGGCATAGATGGCTTTTCTAATGCAGGTGGAACTTCCAGTACTTTTTGCACCCAATTCATTGATTACTTTTTGCAAAGCATTTTTTACACTTGGATGTTGAACGATGTCTTTTATAGAGGCGGAGGCTGGTAAATCAGCTAATTTTCTACAGAAATTTAATTCCGGAATTACAATGGCACTGATATAAGTTTTATCATGGCCAGTGATGACGGCATCTACGATTAGACCATCTCCCTGCTTGATGAGGCCCGCTTTTACCACGCCAACATTTACCCAAGTACCGGAGACGAGTTTGAAATTTTCCGCAATTCGACCATTGAAAAGCATGCCTTTTGAAATGTCATTTGGATCAATAATCTTGACGGCATCTCCCGTTTTATAATAGCCTTCTTCATCGAATGCTTTGGCCGTTGCTTCTGGATTTCGCCAGTAACCCGGGGTCAAATTTTTCCCACGAAAACGCGCTTCCATTTTATCTTCATCCGGAACCAATTTCACTTCTAATTCCGGAACCGGAACACCCAGTCTTCCCGGAACACTGTTAAATTCTGTATTGAACAAAGCAGAAGGACTGGCCTCCGTCATACCCAATCCGGTCGCAATGAAAAGCCTTTTTCCAATGGTGTCATAAGCCAATTGTTCCAGACCATCCCAAACGTGTTGCGGCATACTCGCCCCAGCATAAAAGAACATTTTCAAACGACTGAAAACATGTTTGGACAATTCTTTATCCTCCTTGAGGTAAGGTAAAATTTCTTCAAAGCCTTTTGGTACGTTATAAAAAATAGTCGGTGCGACCTCTCGTAAGTTTCTAATGGTTTTAGCAATTCCTTTTGGCGTTGGATTTCCATCATCAATATGTAAGGAACCTCCATTAAAAAGGGTCAAACCAAAATCACTGTTGCCTCCAAAAGTGTGATTCCAGGGCAGCCAACTGATGATGTGAAAGCCGCCATTTGCCATAAAAGGAAAAGTCTGAACCGTTTGCTGCGCATTGTGCAACATGTTGCCATGGGTGTTAATTACGCCTTTAGGCATTCCTGTGGAACCAGAGGTAAACAATATTTTTGCAATGGTATCTCCCGTAATTTTAGCAAAAGCATTTTCTACTTCCTTCGTTACGGTGGTGTTTACGGCATCGTTGAAATCATCTTGATCTTCCAGTACATTGTGAACCGCCAAAATGGAAACACCCTCCGCTGTTTCCTTCATCGGTTTTTCAAAAGCAACGCCATCTTCCACAAAAATTAATCCCGGCGTAAGCAAGTTGATGCAGTGTTTCAACTTTCCATAATCCTTCGACTTAGTGGCATAAGCAGGACTGATTGGAGAAAAAGGAATACCTACATGCATACAGGCCAATTTCATAATGGCATACTCAATACTGTTGCTGGACATCATTACAACAGGGCACTCTTTGGATACCTCTTTTTGCAACAGATATTGGCCAATGGCCTGCGCTTTTGCAAAAGCTGCTCCATAGGTCAATCGTCGCCAATCTCCATTCTCCTCTCGTTGTCCCAGAAAAGTATGTGTTGGTATTTCATAAGCCCAGTTAACTAACCGATCCGTTAATCGCTTAGGATAAGGATCAAGCTTATCTTGTGATTTGATATATATCACTCCATCATCCCCAGGTGTCATCGTAACACGTGGTTCCAATATTGATATTTCTAAAATTGGTGTTGATTTTAATTCCATGTTGTTGTTTTTTAAAAAGGGCAAGGAGTGAGGGGCTAGGGCTAAGGTTTGATTTCGAGCAGTAGATTATTCATTCCTGCCCGCTCGCTCCTCGCTCCTGCCCCCTCGCACCTCATCACCCCTTCCTAACCTTTTTCGCTCGTCCTTCTAAGAAATCCTTTAATCGTGTTTTTGCTTCAGGAGCACTTTGCGCGATGGCCGATGCCATGGATTCCATAAGCAAACCAATGTCTTGGGTGGTATCTGAAATTCGAGGCAATACATGCATCAAAGAGAAGTTGGTCATTGGTGCATTTTCAGAAATTCGTAAAGCCAATTCATGAGCTTTATTGAGTGCATCACCCTTCTCGGTCAGGTATTGTGAAAACCCTAAGCGATAACCTTCATCTGCGTCATAAACTCTTCCGGTCAGCATCATGTCCATCATAATATGCGTACCCACCAAGCGAGGAACCCTGACAGACCCACCTCCTCCAACAAAGATCCCACGTGAACCTTCTGGAAAAGCAAAAAAGGTCGATTTGTCTGCTA
>CAZDTI010000083.1:0-24532 GCA_964508085.1 uncultured Saprospiraceae bacterium
AATAACATTGTACCAACGCTCAAACAATATCTAATGAAAAAAATTACTGTACTTCTAATCTTTAGTGTGATTCTATTTGGTTGTAACTCCACATCCAAATTAAAGCGTTCTGCAAGTTCAAATCCTGTATTGCAATCGATGGATGCAAATGCGGCACAATTTCTAAAAGACAAAAGAATTAATTCGGTTTCTATCGGTATCTATAAAGATGGGAAAACATATACTCGTCATTATGGTGAATTGGATAGAGGAAAAGGAAATACACCTACTGATGAAACCTTGTATGAGATTGCTTCCGTTACCAAAACATTAACAGGAATGTTAGTAGCTCAGGCAGTCTTAGATGAAAAATTAGATCTAGAAGCAGACATCCGAACTTATCTAAAAGCAGACTACCCGAATTTAGATTTTAAAGATAAACCCGTAAAGATTAAACACCTTCTTACACATACTAGTGGTCTGCCTACCAACATTCCAGGAATAGCAGAATTGTATGCACAAGATAGTGAAGAGGCTTTTTTTAGTGCTGCTAAATTAGATGCGACGTATTTTAAAACTAATTTTTTTGAAGACTTAAATAAAATGACTGTTGCTACAGAGCCTGGAAGCAAGATTGAGTATAACAATATAGCTCCGGATATAATCGCGCACATTTTAGAAAACGTATATGGTACTACTTATGATCAATTGTTGGAGAAGTATATTTTCGCTAAAGCCGGAATGACCAATACAAAAATTAATTTAAATTCAGAGGAACAGCAAAGGCTTGCCAATGGTTATAGCGCAGAAGGATCATTAATGCCGACTTTCAATGGACATTTGTGGGGCGCAGCGGGCAGATTAAAATCAACTAGTGCTGATTTAACGAAGTACATGAAGTTTTTATTAGAAAGTAAGGACGCTGTAATAGCAGAGTCTCGTCGTAAAATTAATCAAGAATCTGAGGACTGGTGGAGAGGTTATTATTGGTCTATTGGCGATATTGGGGAAGCGACAGAGTTCAGACACAATGGAACTGCTTATGGTACAAAAAACTGGATGATGTTTTATCCGGAATACAACTTAGGAATATCTGTAATAACGAATGTCAGTTTTTGGGAAGCTGGTAGTGCTGTTTTTAACACCGTTCAAGCATTAGTGGATGACTTAAAACCTTTTGGTAAAAAATCAATTGGCAGAGCTATTTCGCAAAAAGCTACAGCGAATATAGAGGAAGCCATTCTTTACTACCACCAATTGAAAAAAGAACAACCAGAGCAGTTTAACTTTTCTGATGAAAATGAATTGAATGCTTTGGGTTATCAATTAATGGGACAAGATAAACTGCAAGAGGCGATAAAAGTATTCAAGCTTTTGGTTGCGGAATTCCCAGACCGTTCCAATCCCTATGACAGTTTGGGAGAGGCTTATTTTAATGTTAAAGAATTTGAATTGTCATTAAAAAACTATCAAAAATCTCTGGATCTAGATAAGGAAAATACAAATGCTGAGGAGATGATAGAGAAGATAAAAAAGTTGTAGACTAATGATTATAGATTGAATATACCCAAAGCGAAATGTTTAACCATTCCGTTTTGGGTAAGAAATATCTCCTATCTTCTCCCTCCTACTCCAACACCTGCTTCATCAAAAGTCAAAATTCGAATCTCCGTCCGGCGATTCCATTGGTGCTCTTGCTCGGTACAAACTGTCCCATCTGCACAACGGTTTCTCAACCGACTTTCGCCAAATCCTTGTGCCATAATTCGCTGAGCTGCAATACCACGAGATATCAAATACTTACGAGCGGACTCTGCTCTATTCTGTGAAAGTGTATTGTTGTATATGTTAGTTCCTCGCGCATCGGTGTGCGATTCCATCGAAATCGTCATACTTGGATAACGTTGCATTAATTGCAGCACGTGTTCCAAATCAATGCTGGCATCAGAACGAATATTAAACTTGTCAAAGTCATAATAGACATCATCCAAGGTAATTAATTGTCCTTCATGGATACGTGCATTTGGATCCCCATTTAGGTGGCGATTCAAATGCATGCCGTTCAATTGTGAGGCAGGAACGTAAGTGGTTACCGGTTGGACAGAAGTCACGGGTTGGTAAGTAACAACTGTTTCGTAGGTCACTACGGGGACCATCACTTGCTGAGCTGGTGGCGTATAGCTCGGTTGCGTTGGATAAGTATACGATGGATTTGCTGGAGCTGGATTTGAAATAGGTTCTGGAGCAGAAGTTACGGCCTGTATACTTCGAGCTGATAATTCCAACAATGCTTCTACAGGTTCTCCTCCATTACAATCCATTTCTAAAGTACTTACAAATTCGTAATCGTCATCAAAGCCAGATTTGGAAGCGCTCAGTCGATATTCACAGCCGCAGCGCACACAAAATTCAAAAGCACCATCTTCTTCCGTTGTAATTACCGTTTCTTCCAAAGTACATTTGTCTAACATTTTTACTTTTGCACCCGGCATTGGCATTTTATATTTTTTATTGGTCACTAGGCCATCCAAAACGGCGCAACTTTGCTTCTTCATTGGGATGCAATATTCTTCCACTTCCCAGAGTTCTTCAGCGCTTACGGCCATATTGACCGGAAGGAAACCATACTTCTCTACCCTGATATCATAGATTTGATTTCGTTTGACTTTCTCATATTTAAAATTTCCTTCTCCATTTGTTCTAAAGTCTTTTTGTACTTTTTCAATTGTTTCTTTTTTCGTTTGGCTGAGGCCCAATACGTATTCATTTTTGTCTTCATCAACTGGCTTTAGAGTTAGAATCATTTCGTTATTTTCTTCGCTACCGTAAGAGCCGCCACCATTCCGTGCAGTCATTGTTACATGAGCTTTTCCGATACGATCATCAGTGCCTTCTTCGTAGACACATATTTGACGGGTAACCGTGGCCATTTCGTCAGCTACGGCGACTTCGTTATTACTGGTCTTCCAAGCATAAATGTCGTCTTTCCCAGAACCACCCCTTCGAGAGGAAGAGAGATAACCCATGTTTTGTTCTTTATTAATGTAAAAACCGAAATCGTCTTTTTTAGAGTTGAAAGGCTTGCCCATATTCTCTCTATGAATCCAGGAAGTCTCATCCCTTTCGTTCGCTTTTGTTGCTTTGTAAATGTCTAAGCCACCAATTCCAGCGTGACCATTGGAAGAGTAATAAAGGTTTTCGTCTTCTCCTACAAAAGGAAAAATTTCATTCCCGGAGCTGTTTACTGTTGGCCCCAGGTTAAGCGGTTTTGACCACATACCTCCTTGATCCTCAGAAACATAGATGTCCATTCCGCCATAACCATCTGGTCGGTTAGAAGAAAAATAAACACGACGACCATCGGCACTTAGGGTTGGGTGGCAGGTAGAATAATTGTTACTATTGAATGGAAGCTCTTCTATGTCGGCCCAATATTCATCACTTTTATTAGCACTGTATACCTTCAAGTCAATCATACCATCTCTACTTTTTCCGGCAGTATTATTTCGGGTGAAAACCATGACAGAATTCCCTTGGTTGAAAGAAGCAGTTCCATCGTGAAAACGGCCATTCACCTCTCCAAGGAAAGGAGCAGGTTTAGAAAAGTTTCCATCTTTGTCCATTTCTGAATAGAACAAATCGGTGAAATTATCATTGGTCCATTTGTCTTTTTCATCCACCCATTTATCACGTCCTCTGGTAGAAGTAAAAACCACTCCATTCTCATATGGAATTGGTGAAAAATCAAGGTGTCGGGTGTTCAGTTCTTTTACGTTATTAATCGTTACCTCCGGGTAAAAAGGAATAGCAGATTCATCACAATTAACAATAAATGCACGATTTTTCAAATCTTTTCTACTCGCTACTTTTTTATACGCTTTAAACCATCTAATAGCATCTTCACATTTTCCGTTACTTTGCAAAACTTGGGCATAATGCAAAAGGTGTTTCGCTGTTTTTGTATTACGTACAAACTTTGCATACCAAAATTCTGCATTCTCCGTTTCGTGATTCAAGCGGTGGCTATTTGCAATTCTAGCCAATACTTTTTCCGATCTCCGTTCTCTAGGGGACAAAGATTGATAAGCACGACTTGAAGCATCGAAACCTAAATCTCGATATAATTTGTCAGCCCTCTTCTTCTCTTTTGTTCCCTCCGGCTTTATACGTCGATCGGAATTTTCGAGCCCCATGATTTCTCCATTTCGCAAGATGGACGGATCTAAAATAGTATCATTCTGGACCGTTGTACTTTTTCGAATCGGGACATTACTGGCCGTAACCTCTCCTCCTTCCCGCTGTTGCGCAATGACGGAAGTAGAAAAAGCAAAACAAAGTATGGTGAAGAAAACGGAAATATTTTTCATGTTTATTAGTTTAAATTTCTTTGGTATTTTATTTTTCGATAGTTGACTTTTGGGTACGGTTTTTCGTCACGTTCATACTTCATTCTATGACCTTTATACCATCGAATGACCTTTTCATCATTTGTTGAATTTGCTAAATTCAATATCGCTTGTCCCTTCTAAAAATATCGAATATTTCGCAACCGACTCCCCGATCTCATATGGCAATATTGCACCATCACCTCAAAACTTCCCGGCGAATAATTATTCAACTCTGATAAGGTTATATCTACGGCTAAAGCGACTTTTAGTTGTTGATTTAGTTGATATTGTACAATCGCATCGAAAGAATCACCCAGTCTGTAACTGGCACCAACCCACAACGTTTTCATAAAAACAAAACTGGCGTTTAAATCCATTTCAAATGGCGAATTCGGATTCATCGTTACCAAAGCAGAAGGCTGAAAAGAGATGTTTTTGTTAATCCGTGTCACCAATCCCCCCATCAGGTAATAACTCCGTAAAGCGTTGATCCCCACGTAATCCGCTGCTTCATCATCATAAATAGAAGTCTTCAATACACGCGGTACCGAGAAGCCAACATAAAAAGAGGGATCCGCATAATAAGCACCCAGACCAAAATTCGGATTCATTTTCGAGTCCGGTAACTCCTCAAAAGAAGAGTCATTTTGATCAAGAGGATCGGCCAATGACCAATCAATTCGACCAAAATCCAATTGTCCTTGTACACCAATACTCAAAGTCGCTTCGTCGCTAACTTTCATTCTATAGGCATAGGACAAATCGACATAAGTGGTATTCACAATCCCAATTTTATCGGTCACTACAGACAAACCTACACCACAACGATTCTTAAAAAATGGTGTATGTCCCGCAAACGTGTAGGTTTGTGGTGCTCCCGTAATACCCGTCCATTGGTTCCGATAATGTCCCGAAAAAGTCAGGACTTCCTTCCCCCCTGCATACGCCGGATTAATGCTCAACCGGTTAAACATAAACATAGAATAATGTGGATCATTCTGTGCTTCCAATTGGATTGCGAAACAAATGGTCGCGATTAAAAACAATAGTTTTTTCATAATTTATTTATTTAAAAACATTTAATTATCTAGTATTTTGTTGTTTCATAATTTTGTTAGCTCCTATTCCCGCTCCTGAAAGAGAACTTCTACGTGCAGCCATTTTGATAAAGATTAATTTCCGTTATGAAACATTGAAATTACCCCTTCTCATTCTCCAATGACCTCAACCCCATCAAGTGAACTCTCCAACAATCTATTATCTCGTCCACCATCCAAGGGAACCAATCCTCAATTATTAATTCTAAATTTTCCTTAATCCTTAATCCTTAATCCTTAATCCTTAATCCTTAATCCCCTATCGAATAATCGTAAAGAATCCTTGCAATGGCTCCGCGTCTTCCTCCAATTGAATGATATAGAAATACGTCCCAGCCGGCAATAAATCCCCGCGATAAGTTCCTCCCCAATCATTATTATATGGCCCTTCTGCAAATACCCGATCACCCCAACGGTTATAAATTCGAACCTTGTTATTCGGATAATCAACCAAACAAGGCACCGTGAAGAAATCATTTGTGTTATCCCCATTTGGAGACATCATGTTAGGCACCCAACAATCACCAGTTACGGTAGTTCCAGCAATATTGAATCGTACTACCGCCGTATCACATTGATCCGGACAATTGATATTACAAAGCTCATAAACGAATTCATCTGCTCCGAAATAGTTGTTGTCTGGTTCGTAATTAAACATACCATCTTCAATTCCGTCAGTCAAAGTTCCATGAGCTGGAGGAGTTATCAAGTTGATTTCCCAATCTAAAATATCATCAAGGATATCATTACTCAAGAAGTTTTCATTGTAGACCGTATCGGTAAAGAAGATGTTGTATTCCTCGCTATTCGCCGTTGGAACTCCTTCCAAATAAACCGACATTGTATCAGAAGAATAGTTTTCACATGGTCCATCAGACAGTGTCCATACGAATACGTTTTCTCCAACATTCAAATCATCAACCAAACCAGTAGCTTCATAAGGATCAACAATAGTTGCACCTGTTGGTGAAGTCCAAAGTCCCGTTCCGAAACCAGGCTCGGTGGCGAAAATTTCCAAGGATACTTCTCCACAGCTGTAAACATCGTGTTCTAAAACATGCGCATTTAGCAATGGTGCTTCAAAGACGGTAATCGTCACATCATCCGCATCATAGCTTTCGCAAACACCTTGTGACAAAGTCCAAATAAAGCTGTACGTATTGCCATCTTGTAAACCTGAAATACTAGTACTAGCATCTGTTGGATTATCAATAACGATTCCCAAGCTGGCTTGTACTGGAGACTGCGTCCAAACACCAGTTGCAAAATCTGGAGCGGTCGCCGTCAATATAAAGTTGTCTTCTCCACAAGCGTTGAAATCAGCTCCAGCAAAAGCAACATCAGTTGGTAACAAGGATACGGTCACAATCGTCGTATCTACATCATAGTTTTCACAAGCTCCATTTGACAAGCTCCAAATGAACATATTTTCTCCTTCCTGTAAATTACTGACTTCAGAGTTTGCCAGGTCAGGATTCGCAATGGTACCACCTGTTGGTGAAGTCCAAAGTCCCGTTCCAAATGTTGGCGTTTCTCCATCTAAATTCACCACGGTGCTCGCACAGACAGAAATATCTATTCCGGCATTTGCTTCATTTGGCGGGATGGCATCTATTTGAACCATTGTGGTTTCTGAAGCGACAGCGCCACATTCGTCCACCGACATTATTACGTAGTATTCGCCATTATTCGCTGTCGTCGTAGCTGTTAAAGTCAATTCGGGATCTGTAGTTGTTCCCACCAAAGCATTTGTTCCTGCGTAGTACCATTCGAAAGTAACCACTGCCCCCGGAGGAGGATTCAATGGACTCGTTACGAAGAGTGAAACATCGCCGCCTTCACAATTTGCTCCCGAGTTGGAGATGGTTGGAGCCACCGGAGCTGTTTGTATATATACTGTTGTAGAATCGGAAATAACGGTTGCACAGCCATTTAATTCCATTACTACGAAGTAACTACCAGCATCATTCAGACTTGCATTTATAATCGCAGGGTTCGGAATCGATGCGTTGAAACCGTTTGGCCCATACCATTCGTAAGTTGCTCCAACAACGATTGGTACATTCAACATTATCGTCTCGCCCTCACAAGCTGGAGTTGCCGGAGTAGTAGTGTTAGAAGTTTGCGGAGCAGCTACCGATCCGAAGACGGAAACATTAGTTGCATTAGAAATGGAGGACGTACAACCATCTACTGTTACTTCAACAGTGTAGATTCCATCATCATTTCCACTCACCCCATTTACAAAGAGAGTCGGTATATCTGTAGTGTCCAAAACAACCAAACCACTACCATCATCGAAGTACCAAACATAGGACACTGGTGTTCCAGTGTACAGTGTACTATTCAATTCTAACAATTCTCCTTCACAAAGCACTTCTTCATTTACCGATAGGAATGGCGTAGCAGGTTCTCCATCTAAATCTATATTGATCGACTGACTCGTGGCCATACAACCATTAGCTGTTACCAGATCTAAAACATAAGTTCCTTCAAACGTAGGATCAATGTTAGGTAAGTCTACTGAGAATGGTCCGTTTTGATTCGTTGTAGCTGTGTATACAAAGTTATTTGGTCCAGTCCAGGTATAAGTCACATCTCCTGAAACGGTAACCGTATTTGTTGCACTCAAGAGAACACTGACACCTTCACAATAAGAACCTTCTCCTGTGATGGCAGAAATTTCTGGAGTAGATTGAATCATTACTTCTGTCATTGCAAAAGTTTCAGAAGCACAACCGCCGGCATTAGTTACAACCAAGAAGTATTGGTGTAGACCTGGGTTCACATCTGTGAAAGTTGGATTCTGATCTGTTGAAATCAAACTAGCCCCAGGTGCGGAAGCAGTTGGATCGCCATCGTACCAAAAGTATTCTCCACCTAATATTTCTCCGGCGAATAATTCTATATCATCGCCATCACAGATCGTACCTGAGTTCGTCGCCGTTGCAATAGGCAATACATTAACATCAACTGGAACCAATGCCGACTCTTCAGAACTACAACCATCCACATCAACCATCGCATAGTATGGCGAAATCGCATTTGCGTCATCAGCCGCTAAAGTCAAGGTCTCTTCGTCCCCGACAATTACTCCATTGGCATTATACCAAGTGTAGGTTACTACTGAACCTGTATAAGTTTGTAATAAATTTAAAGCCACCGTTTCATCTTCACAAATAGCATTCTCTCCAATTACAATCGGTTGAGCTGGCTGTGCTGTCAGGTTATTGACCACGATACTTTCAGCAGCTGTACAACCGCTTACGGAAGTAACCACTAAAGTATAAGTACCATTATTGGCGGTAGTAATATTGCCAATAACTGGATTCATTGCATTGGATGTAAATCCATTTGGCCCAGTCCATTCATAAGTGTCTGTATTGTTAGCATTTGCTGATAAAGCCAATTCTCCGCCTTCACATAAACCAGCAGTATTCGCTTCAGGAGCTAAGGTTGGATCTTGGTAAATATTTACCTCATAAGGTACAGAATTCACGGTACAGCCATCTGCGACTACAGTCACAGCGTAATCACCTTCATTCACGACAGCGTCCAGCGGACTAATTGTTATTTGATTAGAATTCAATCCAACAACGTTCACACCGGATGGCACCGACCAGTTGTAAGTAACATTTGAACCGATATAAGTAGGAATGGTTAAAACGATCACTTCGCCTTCACAAGCCGGTCCACTACTGGAAATAATCGGTTGAGCCACTTGGTCAGAAATCCCCGCAACTTCCACTGCACCATTCGCAGTACAGCCAAATTCATCAGTTACGATTAAGTTGTAAGAACCATTACTCAATTCCGTTACATCAGTTAAAGTCGGATCTGCGATGTTACTGACAAAACCGTTTGGTCCCGTCCATTCCCAATTGGAAATCGCACCACTTCCGGTCGTTACATTTGCAAATAAATTCAAATCTTGTGGAGAACAATCTACAGCTATAACATAACTCTGACTTGGTGTTGTTACCGGAGGTTGATTCACCGTAACCGTCGTCATTGCTGGAGTTACAGAAGAACATCCTTCTTGTGTCATCACCGTCAATTCATAGGTCGTCGTTCCGTTCAAGCCAAATATCATTGGATTTTGTTCGGTAGAAATCACAGTTGGATCACCTGCGATACGCCACTCATAAGTTGCGTTTGGCGAATCACCTGCGAGTAGTTGAACATCCTCCCCTTCACAGATAAATCCATCATTCGTAGCCGTTGCAGTTGGTAGTGCAATTACTGGCACTTCAATTGGAACTGACATTTCTGTTGGACAACCATCCACCACGACAATTACAGAATATGGCGAAACCGCATTGGTCGAATTCGGAGAGAAACTAACGTTGTTCCCGCCACTAGATATAACAGAACCCATTCCATTCAACCATTGGTGAAAGACCACGGATCCCGTATATTGCTCTGGCACACTCAAGTTGATTTGTTCGTTTTCACAAACAGGACCATTGGTTACTACAGAAGGTGTTACTTGCTGAGCTACGATATTATCAACTACAACAGATTGCTGAGCAGTACAACCACTAACTGTTGTTACGGTTAAAGTATAGGTACCATTCGCTGCTGTAGATGTATTGTTAATTTCTGGATTCTCTGCTGGAGAATTAAATCCGTTTGGTCCCGTCCATTCATAACTTGCTACGTTAGCTGCATTTGCCGAGAGATTTAATATCTCCCCTTCACAAAGCGCGCCTCCTGTAGCTGTTGGTGCCAAACTGGCCGCACTGAAAACGGAAACCGTATAAGGATTCGAAATTAAAGTACAATCGTCGGCAATTACTGTTACGGTATAATCACCTTCATTTGTCGCAGCATCTACTGGACTGATGATTACTTGGTTCGTGTTTAATCCACTTACGTTTGTACCGTTTGGAATATTCCAATTGTATTGAACATTCGTCCCTGCGTAAGATGGAACTGTCAGTATAATCGTTTCTCCTTCGCAAGCAGGACCACTGCTACTGATCGTTGGTTGTGCCACTTGATTGATGATTCCGGTGACTTCCGTGCTCGATGTTGCCGTACATCCGTTTTCATCAACGACTGTTAAAGTGTAAGAACCATTGTTCAGTTCAGTTGCGTTTACGATGGTTGGTTGTGCTACGGAAGAAGTGTATCCGTTTGGTCCCGTCCAAGCGTAAGTTGCAATATTTGCAGAACCCAGCATAGCGTTCGGATAAAGTGATACATCTGTTGGTTCACAATCGACACTCAAAGTGTAAAGCGCATCCGCTGTAATTGCTGGGGCTGTGAAAACCTCAACCGTTGTATAAGCCGGTGTAGAAATACATCCATTCGCAATTACGGTCAACTCGTAAGTTGTTGTATTATTAATGTTAAAAATTATCGGATCCTCTGTTGTTGAAATGATAGTCGCGTCTCCTGAAATCCTCCATTCGTAATCAGCCCCTGGTACAACATCCGCAAACAATTGTATATTATCGTTTGAACAAATACCACCAGAATTGAAGGCCAGTGCGACTGGAATTTCATTTACATCAACTTCCACAGGAGTAGACTCTGCTTCACAACCATTGGCATCAATACATCGTACGAGCCAAATACCTGGGTCATAAGCATCATCTCCTTGCGGAATCATCGTCTGTCCATTGGTTGTAGTCAAGAATGGGTTGGCCAAAGTTAAAGGCGAATCACCATCCGGACCGATCCATTGGTAACTATCGCAAACTTGTGTAGTAGTTAAAACTAGATCATCTCCCGCACAAATATCAGTGGTCGCTACCAAGGTCGGTGTTGCTAAAGCATCTGAAATATTATTTACCACAATGCTTTCTGTGATGCTACAACCTAGTGCATTCGTGACTAAGAGCGTGTACTGACCATTGTTTGCGAGATTCACATCATTCACGATTGGATTCTCTAAGTTAGAACTGAAACCATTTGGTCCAATCCATTCATAGGTCAGTGTTCCAATTCCTGTTGCATTTGCAAATAAGGCCAAATCACCTTCATCGCAAATCGCTGAAGTCGTTGCTGTTGGTGCAGCAATGGCATCTTCATAAACATCTAAATCAAAAGAAGCGGAAGTCACTGTACAACCATCTACCGTTACTTCTACTAGGTAAGCACCTTCGTGCAGATTAGCATCCGCCGGACTAATGGTAATTGTATTTGTATTGTTACCAATTATGTCTACGGTACTTGGTAGTGTCCATATATAACTGACGCTGGAGCCGGTGTACTGAGGAATGGATAAAGAAATTATTCCATCTTCACAACTTGAACCTGTTGTACTGATCACAGGCTGTGCGACACTGTTGAGGATATTAACCTCTTGAGTGCCACCTGTAGCAGTACAACCGTTTTCATCGGTGATAACTAAAGAATATGTTCCATTGTAATCTTCTGTCGCTGAAGGAATGACGGGGTTTTCTAATGTAGATGTCCAGCCGTTCGGGCCAGTCCATGACCAAGTATTGATCGTTCCAGTTCCCGCTACTCCATTGGCCAAAAGGCTCAGATCAGAAGCGGAACAATCTGGATTCACAGTGTATAACACATCAGGAGTTACCGTAGGTGGAGTGAATACTTCAACGGTAGTGAATGCCACTGGGGAAGTACAACCATTCGCAATTACAGTCAACTCGTAAGTTGTTGTACTTGTGTTGTTATACAAAGTAGGATTGCTTACGGTCGCTACTATAGTTGGATCACCAGCTATGCGCCATTCGTAGTCTGCATTCGCTACTAAATCAGCGGTTAATTGAATGGATTCGCCTGCGCAAATACCTCCAGGATTAAATGCTTGTGCTACGGGGATTTGATTGATGATAACCGCTACTTCCGCAGAGTTAGCTTCACAACCATTCGCATCAATACAACGGACCATCCAGATACCTTCGTCGTAAGCTACATCTGTGTTGGGAATGCTCGTTTGTCCATCTGTTGTTGTCAATAATGGGTTAGCCAAAGTTGAAGGCGAGTCGCCGTCCGGGCCAATCCATTGGTAAGTATCACAAATCTGAGAAGTACTCAAAACTATATCATCACCAGCACAAATCGCGGTAGTCGCCGCTAAATCTGGTGCAGCCATAGCATCGGAAATATTATTGATAACTATGCTTTCTGTGATACTACAACCAAGTGCGTTGGTTACGGTTAAGGTGTATTGGCCGTTATTGAACAAGGATACATTATATAATGTTGGATTTTCTAGGCTGGAAACAAAACCTCCAGGACCATTCCATTCATAAGTCAAGGTACCTGTTCCACTGGCATTTGCAAAAAGGGCTAATTCGCCTTCGTCACAAATTGCAGTTGTGGTAGCAGTCGGTGCGGCTACTGCATCTTCAATAATCGTCAAGTCAAAAATAGCTGAATTTACAACACAGCCATCTACTGTAATTTGTACACTATAATCTCCTTCGTGTAACAATGTATTTGCAGGACTGATGGTGATAGCGTTTGTGTTCGTTCCAGTCACATTCACGTTGGAAGGAAGCGTCCAAGTATAATCAACACTTGAACCGGTATATTGTGCGACAGAAAGAGAAACAACACCATCTTCACAAGAAGATCCGGTGCTGCTGATAATTGGCTGCGCCACCGCATTTACGATATTCACAATCTGTGTACTTCCTGTAGCTTGACAACCATTTTCATCAATAACAGTCAAGGTATAAGCACCATTGAAGGTCTCGTTTGCAGATGGAATAGTTGGGTTCTCAATACTTGATGTCCATCCATTTGGGCCAGTCCAAGACCAACTCGTTATATTTCCTGTTCCCGCTACCCCATTTGCCAAAAGGCTAAGATCAGAAGCAGAACAATCTGGATTTACAGTGTAAGCCAAAGTAGGCACAACAACTGGTGGCGTATTCACTTCCACTACCGTATAAGCTGGGGCAGAAATACAACCATTATTTATAACTGTTAATTCATAAACTGTTGTAGCATCAATGTTACTGATCATCGGGTTGTCATCCGTTGCAATGATCGTTACGTCTCCAGAAATACGCCATTCATAAACGGCTCCTGGAACTACTGCTGCGGAAAGCTGAATATTTTCTCCTTCACAGATGCTTCCACTATTAAAGGCCAATGCAGTTGGAATTTCATTAATTGTTACATCAATAGAAGCTGATTCTATTTCACAACCATTGATGTCCAGACACCGAACCATCCAGATTCCGGCATCATAAGCGTCATCTTGTGCAGGAATTGAAGTATTGCTTAGCGTAGTCGTCAATAATGGATTCACAAGTGTTGCTGGTGCATCTCCATCTGGTCCGATCCATTGGTAAGTATCACAAACTTGAGCGGTACTCAGTACAATGTCATCACCAGCACAGATATCAGTAGTGGCTTGTAATGTTGGCATTGGCATTTCATCCGCAATGTTATTTACAATGATCGCTTCTGTGATACTACAACCTAGCGCATTGGTAACCGTCAGTACATATTGACCGTTGTTGACCATACTCACATTATATAAAGTTGGATTTTCTAAATTAGAAACAAACCCATCTGGTCCTGCCCATTCATAAGTCAAGGTTCCCGTTCCATTTGCATTAGCGAAAAGCGCCAATTGGCCATCGTCACAAATGTCCGTTGCTGTTGAAGTTGGTACTGCCGTTGCATCTTCATAGACATCTAATTCAAAGACATCAGAAGTCAAGACACAACCATCTACCGTTACTTGCACGGAGTATGTCCCTTCATGAAGCACAGCATCAGCAGGACTAATTGTTATTGTATTTGTATTGTTACCAATTACGTTTACAGTACTTGGTAGGTTCCATGCATAATCGACAGAAGTACCGCTGTATTGAGCTACACTCAAACTTATTATTCCATCTTCACAGGTTTGTCCCGTGTTGCTGATGATTGGTTGCGTTACAGTATTTTGTATGTCAATTATAGAAGTAGAACCTGAAGCAGTACAACCGTTTTCGTCAGTTACAACCAAAGTGTAAGAACCGTTAAAGGAGGCGGTTACATTTGGAATAACAGGATTTTCAATAGCCGAAGTCCAGCCGTTTGGTCCTGTCCAAGCATAAGTTACAATGTTACCTGTTCCATTTGTAGCAGTAGCTGCCAACATCAAATCAGAGGCTGCACAATCGGTTGCTAAAATATATGTCGCTGCAGGAACTACGGTTGGAGGTGTAAAGACTTCCACAGTGGTATAAGCTGGAGTAGACACACAATTATTATTCGTAACAATCAATTCATAAACAGTTGTAGCTGCAATGTTATCAATTGTTGGATTCGAACTTGTCGCAATAATGTCAGTAGCTCCTGCCACACGCCATTCGTAAGTCGCGCCTGGGATTTCATTCAAACTCAATTGGATAGATTCCCCAGCACAAATACCTCCGTCATTGAAAGGCAAAGCGACTGGAATTTCGCTGATTATTACTTCCAATTGTTCAGAACTCGCTTCACAGTTATTTGCATCCACACAAATTACTGACCACATCCCCGCGTCATAAGCAACGTCTCCTTGTGGAATGGTAGTCGTCTCTACATTTGTTGTCAATAAAGGATTTGTCAAGGTAGCCGGAGAGTCTCCGTCTGGACCAATCCATTTGTAGCTGGTACAAATTGCACTCGTTGTCAAAACAATATCTTCTCCGATACATATGTTCGTAGTCGCCGCTAAAGTTGGAGCGGCTACGTCATTCGTGATAACATTCACATCAATTGCAGAATTGATACTGCAACCCAAAGCATTCGTAACGGTTAGTAAATACTGACCATTGTTTTCTATGGCCACATTATACAGTGTTGGATTTTCCAAATTAGAAATAAATCCACCTGGTCCGATCCATTCATAAGAGAGGATTCCTGTTCCTGTTGCGTTAGCAGCGAGTTGTAATTCGCCACCGTCACAGATTGCGGTTGCCGTTGCTGTCGGTGCTGCTGTTGCATCTTCAAATACATCGAGTGTGAAAATTGCGGAGTTGAGCATGCAACCGTCTACGGTTACTTCTACCGTATAATTTCCTTCGTGCAATGTTGCATCGGCAGGACTGATTGTTATTGTATTTGTATTGTTACCAGTTACGTTCGTTGTACTTGGTAATGTCCAGGCATAAGCTACACTAGAACCAACATACTCTGCAACGGATAAAGTAATGAAGCCATCTTCACAACTTGGTCCCGAGCTACTAATGATCGGTTGCGCTACTTGATCCAAGATGACCGTAACTTGTGTTCCGTTCATATCACTACAACCGGTGGCATCTGTAATCATCACTTCATAAGTACCGTTATTCGCTTCCGTTGCATTTGGTATTGATGGATTTTCTATGTTTGAAGTAAACCCATTTGGTCCCGTCCAAGCGAAAGTATAATTACCCGATCCACCCGTTGGATTTGCAGTTAACTGCAATGCAGATGGTGAACAATCCGGCGCTAAAGTATAAGCACTATTTGGCGTTACAGCCGGATGAGCTAAGACCGTTACCGTCGTCATCGACGCTGGCGAATCACATCCTTCTCGTTCTGCAATTAAGTAGTAATCACGTGTACCTGCTGTTAAATTATTCAAAATAGGAGATTGCTCAAAAGAGAACAAAGTACCTGCTGGTGAACCAACTGGATTTCCATCATACCATTTATAAACTACATTGTCCTGAGGATTAGCTAATAGTTGCACTGTGTTGCCTTCGCAGACCGGACCACTGTTATCCGCCAATGCCGTAGCAATTGGAGTTATGTCTACCAATGAAGTAATCGACTCAGAGGTACAACCATTCGCGTCAGTCACCCGTACGGTCCAGGAGCCAGATTCATACTCTGGATGCCCTGGAGCAAAAGAAGTGTTAGGTAAGGTCGTGGTCATACCTGGTTGAGCTAGTGTTCCTTGACTATCGTTGTTTCTAAACCATTCGTAAAGAACACCTGTAGTTGTAGTTGACAACTGAATGTCATCTCCATTACAGATTGGTCCGTTAGTTACAATAGCAGGCACTTCTGCTTCCACTAAAATGTTATCAATGTCCAAGGTAGATGCCCCAGTACAACCACTTACAGAAGTGACTACTAAAGCGTATTGTCCATTGTACGTTTCATCTATATTATTAATAATAGGATTTTCCAAAGTAGAACTCCAACCGTTTGGCCCCGTCCACAAATAACTCAAATTACCAGTGCCGGAACTTCCAGCCATTAATTCAATAACACCATTATTACAACTGTCTGGCGTCATCACCATCGGTGTAACTACAAGTGTGTCGAAAATATCAACGGTATAAATATCAGAGGTTAAAACACAACCATCTACTGCTACCGTCACTGTATAATCTCCGATGTGAATCGTTGGATCAACAGGCGTAATGGTAATTTGATTGGTGTTCTCCCCTGTTACGTTTACGTTTGATGGTAAGGTCCACATATAATCAACTTGAGCGCCTGTGTATGGAGGAACTGACAAAGTAATTACGCCACCAGAACAGTCAGGACCACTACTTGCAATCACTGGCATATTCGTTTGATCGGTGATGCCTTGAACTTCGACAGAAGCAGTTGTGGTACAACCAAATTCGTCAGTTACAACCAAGGTGTAAGAACCGTTATTGGTAGAATTAGCATTTGAAATCGTAGGATCAGTAACGCTGGAAGTCCAGCCATTTGGTCCCGTCCAAGCATAGTTATCAATCACTCCAGAACCAGCTATTTCACCAGCTTCTAACATTAGATCTGCAGAAGCACAATCTACGTTTGGTGTGTAGTTGGCTACTGGCGCTAGTGTTGCTGGTGTGTTTACAGTCACCGTCGTGGTCGCTACTGGATTTGAAATACAATCCCCAGAAATGACGGTCAATTCATAAGTCGTTGTGGCCGTCAAGGCATCAAATGTTGGGTTTTGTTCGGTAGAAATAATCGCTGCTGCACCTGAGATTCTCCACTCGTAAGTTGCTCCTGCAATTGGATTGGCAAACAACTGTGCTGTTTCTTCTGGACAGATACTTCCACCATTTGTTGCGATGGCAAGCGGCAATTCAAATTCTGTAACTTCCATCGGAACCGCTAAGTCTGATGGACAACCATCTACGGTTACTTTCACCCGGTATGGCGAAATGGAATTAACAGCAGTTGGTGTCAAACTCACAGAAGAGTTGGTTCCAATCACTGTTCCTGCACCATTCGTCCATTCGTAGTCGATAGTCGTTCCTGTATAATTTTCTTGTATGAACAATGTTATAATTCCATCTTCACAAGGATCGCCTGCGGAGGTAATCGTTGGCATAACTGGGACTTCGTTGATACTATTCACAACTACAGTTGAAGAAGCGGAGCAGCCTGTTACGTTATTAACTTGTAAAGTATAAGTACCATTGTTAGCCGTTGTTACTGCTGGCAAAGTTGGATTTACCGCTGTGGAACTAAAGCCGTTTGGCCCTGTCCATAAGTAAGTAGAAGCTCCGGTCGCATTTGCGGAAAGCACTAGGTCATCTCCAACACAAGTCGGCACCGTAGCGGTCGCTGCTGTAGTTGGGAAATCGAGTACATCCAAATCAAAAGTATCGGATTGTAATATACAACCATCTACCATCACCGTTACATAGTACTCGCCTTCGTGAGCGCTGCTAAGCAGTGGATTGATGGTCAATGCATTTGAATTCTGGCCGGTAATATTAGTACTTACCCCAAATGGAGTAGTCCAGACATAATCAACCGAAGCACCGAAATAAGACGGTACTGATAAGGTCATTGAACCTCCTTCACAATCCGCTCCATTGTTGGCAATAACTGGCATCGATTGCGCATCTGAAATCCCAAGTACTTCGACAGAACCCATTGCGGTACAACCGTTGTCATCAGTCACGACTAAGGTGTATGAACCATTGTTAGATTCAGTAGCATTTGGAATCGTTGGATTTTCTACAGCGGAACTGAATCCGTTTGGTCCAGTCCAGCTATAAGTTGCATTTGTTGCTGAACCTAAGGTTACGTTTCCAAGAAGAGCTAAATCTGTTGGTGAGCAGTCTGCAGCCAAAGTATAAGTCGAAGTCGGTATAGTTACTGCTGCTTCATTTATTGTGACTGTAGTCATAGCCGAAGGAGAAACACAGGCATTTTTCTCAACAGTCAAGTAGAAATCATGTGTACCTGTTGATAGACCAGAAACCATTGGGCTTCTTTCCATTGCAATCAAGTCACCTGCTGGAGAACCAATCGGATCGCCATCATACCAGCGGTAAGTTGCATCGGTCACTTCATTTCCTAACAGTTGTACTACATTTCCTTCTTCACAGTGCGGGCCATCGTTGTTTGCCACCGCCACTGGAATTTCGCTGATGCTAATTGCTACTGGATTGGAAATGCTCACACATCCATTAACGTCCGTTACTTGCACTGACCACTCCCCTTCCAGATAAGAAGCATTCGTGTCATTCAGAATTGTGGTGCCTGTTGTTGTTGTCAGACCTGGTAAAGCTAAAGTCCCTGGAGAATCACCAAGTGGTCCAATCCATTCAAAAGTTACCCCATTCGCAGAAGTTTCCATGACTAAGTCTGACCCTTCACAAATCGAGTTGATCGAAATGGTAGGCGATTCTGCCGGCGGTAAAATAGTTGTTACATTCACAGACTCTGTAGATTCACAACCACTTACTGAAGTAACTGTCAATATGTATTGTCCATTATTTGTAACATTAATGTTGTTTATAATTGGATTTTCTAAGTTAGAACTAAAACCATTTGGTCCTGACCATTCATAAGTCAAACCACCGATACCGTTTGCATTTGCGCTAAGTGATAAATCACCACCAGCACAAGCATCGGGAATGGTCACTGCGATTGCCGAAATAGGCGCAGGATAAATACTCACCTCATAACTCGCAGAATTCAGTGTACAGCCATCAACCACAACTTCAACAGAGTAATCACCTTCGTGTACCAAAGAATCTGCCGGACTAATTGTTATTTCATTACTATTTAATCCTGTAATATCAGCTGTCGTTCCACCCGGAGTTGTCCAGGTATAGGTCACATTTGAACCAACATAAGCGGGAATAGATAAAGTAATAACATCACCATTACAAACGGAGCCTGTACTACTGATAACAGGCAGTGCCACTTGATCTGAGATATTATTTACGCCTAAACTTGCAGTAGCTGTACAACCGAAGTTATCCGTCACCACTACGTTGTAAGTCCCATTATTTGTCGCTGCCGCATTTGGTATCGTTGGATTCGCTAATGTTGAACTAAAGCCATTCGGACCAGTCCATGCATAACTCAAAGCTGTTCCGCTACCATCCACACCTCCGCCGGTCAGAATTAAATCAGCTGGCGAACAATCTGCATTTAAAGTATAATTTGAAAGCGGAACTACTGTTGGCGGTGTATTAACCGTCACTGTTGTTGTAGCTACTGGATCTGACAAACAACCATCTGTGATTACCGTTACTTCATAAATTGTAGTGGCATTCAGATTATAAATCATTGGATTCTGATCTGTAGAAATGATTGTTGGAGAACCAGCCACTCGCCATTCATAGATAGAACCTGGAACAGAACCCGCAAATAATTGTACATCCGAACCTTCGCAAATGAAGCCATTATTGGTAGCCGTCGCAGCAGGTAAAGTAGTCACTTCAACAGGCAATGCCTCAGACAATGGCGAGATGCAACCATCTACAGTCACCACCAATTGATAAGGAGAAACGGCATTTGCTGCGGTACCTGATAAAGTTATCGTAGCTGCGTTTCCAACTATCGCTCCTACCCCATTTGTCCATTGGTAAGAAACAGTCGTTCCGGTGTAAACCGTCTGAACAGCTAAAGTGAAATCTGCATCGGCACAGACCGCGCCACTGCTTGTCACTATCGGTGTAGCAGGTGTAGGTGCAATGCTATTTATCGCTACACTTTCTGTTGTTGAACAACCTGTGGCATTCGTTACCACCAAAGTGTAGGTTCCATTTTCTAACGTTGTCGCTGCATTTAACAATGGATTTGCAGCTGATGAAGTGAAACCGTTTGGTCCCGTCCATGCGTAAGTCGCAGCACCTGTAGCGTTGGCAGTCAGTTGTAAATCATCACCTTCACAAGTTGGATTTGTAGCGACGATTGCCGTAGTTGGCGTGTCGAAAATATCCAATTCAAAAGTATCTGATTCTAGTATACATCCGTCTACAGAAATTGTCACGTAATACTCGCCTTCGTGTATCGCTGTATTCAGTGGGTTTATTGTTATTGCATTTGTAGTCAACCCTGTGATATTCGTTCCAGAAGGTGTTGTCCAAACATAATCGACGGAAGCGCCGAAGTAAGAAGGTACATTTAAAGTAATGGAACCACCATCACAATCTGCTCCTGTATTCGCAATGATTGGCATTGGTTGAGTGTCAGAAATACCGAGTACCTCGACAGCACCTTCTGTGGTACAACCGTTGGCATCTGTTACGACAAGGTTATAAGAACCATTGTTAGATTCTGTGGCGTTTGGTATTGTTGGGTCTGCTATAGAAGCGGTGTAACCGTTTGGCCCTGTCCAGCTATAAGTCGATACGGCAGACGAACCTACTACAACGTTGGCAAACAGTGCTAAATCTGTCGGCGAACAATCAGGAGCCAAAGTATAGGTTGAACTTGGTGTTGTTGTCGCTGCTGCATCAATCGTTACCGTTGTCACGGAAGCTGGAGAGACACAGGCATTTCTTTCTACAGTTAAGTAGAAATCATGTGTACCCGAAGCAAGATCAGAAACCATTGGGTTCTTTTCCATCGCTATCAAATCACCTGCTGGCGCACCAAGTGGATCGCCATCGTACCAGCGGTAAGTGGCATCAAGAGCAGCATCGTTTGCTAACAATTGGACTACATTTTCTTGTTGGCAGTGTGGACCGTCATTGTTGGCAACAGCTACAGGAATTTCATTTATTGCTATTGCAATCGGATTGGAAATACTTACACAACCGTTTGCGTCAGTAACTTGTACTTGCCAGTCACCTCCTAGATAAGAAGCATTTCCAGTTGTCAAAGTCGTCGTTCCAGTTGTTGTTGTCAATCCTGTGAGTGCTAAGGTTCCTGGAGAATCACCTAATGGGCCAATCCATTCAAATGTAGCTCCAACTGCAGAAGTTTCCATTACCAAGTTATCTCCATTACAGATAGAGCTGATGGAAATGGTTGGCGTTTCTGCTGGCGGCAAAATACTGTTTATATTGACAGACTCTGTGGATTGGCAGCCACTTACGGAAGTTACGGTCAAACTGTATTGTCCGTTATTTGTAATATCAATGTTATTGATAATTGGGTTTTCTAAGTTAGAACTAAAACCGTTTGGTCCAGCCCAGTTATAAATTAATCCGCCCGTTCCTATTGCATTTGCGCTAAGCGCTAAATCACCACCTGTACAAGCATCTGGAATGGCCACTGCTATTGCAGAAACTGGAGCAGGGAATACCTCCACGGCGTAGTTTGCAGAATTCAGTGTACAACCATCTACAGTTACTTCTAAGGCATAATTACCCTCATGAATCGTAGAATCCGCTGGTGTAATTGTTATTTCATTACTATTTAAACCTGTGATATTTGTCGTCGTTCCTGCTGGTGTTGTCCAGTTGTAAACTACTGAAGAACCAGTATATGATGGTACTGACAAAATGATAACATCACCATTACAAACCGGACCAGTGCTGCTAATTACAGGAATCGAAACTTGATCTGATATATTATTAATACCCAAACTCGCAGTTGCAGTACAACCATTTTCGTCGGTTACAACTACAGTATAAGTTCCGTTATTCGCTTCTACGGCTGTTGGAATCAATGGATTGGCCAAAGTGGAATTGAAACCATTTGGTCCTGACCAGCTATAGCTCAATGCCGTTCCTGAACCATTCGCACCATTCGCTGTAAAGCTCAATGCTGTTGGCGAACAATCTGTATTCAAAGTATAATTAGAAACTGGAGCTACGCTTGGAGGCGTGTTCACATCCACCGTCGTAACTGATACTGGATTGGAAATACAACCATCCGCAATCACTGTCAATTCATAACTTTGATCCGCAAGTAAATTACTAATTACTGGATTCTGACTCGTCGAAATAATCGTTGTTGATCCTGAAATTCTCCATTCATAACTAGCTCCTAGTATCGGATTAGCGAATAGTTGAGCATCTTCTCCCGGACAGATATTTCCACCATTCGTCGCAACGGCATCTGGTAAATCAGCTTCCACAACTTCCAGTGCTTCGGCCAGTGCAGACGGACATCCGTCGACAGTAACTTCAACACGATAGGGTGAAATTGAATTAACATCACCCGGTGTCAAACTGATTGCTGAAGTTGTTCCAATAATTGTTCCTGCACCATTCGTCCATTCATAGGCAACCGTTGTTCCTGTATAGTTTTCTTGTATAAATAATTCAATCAAACCGTCTTCACATTGTGTACCCGTTGAGGTAATTGTTGGTGTTGTCGGGATCGAATTTATACTGTTGACGACTACCGTGGAAGTCGCGTTACAACCCGTTATATTGTTTACTTGCAAAGTATAAGTACCATTGTTAGTAGTTGTAACCGCTGGCAAAGTTGGGTTCATTGCAGTGGAGCTAAAGCCATTTGGCCCAGTCCACAGATAAGATGTTGCTCCGGTTGCATTTGCAGAAAGGACTAAGTCATCTCCTACACAAGTTGGCGAAGTAGCCGTTGCTGCTGTTGTCGGAATATCGAAGACATCCAAATCAAAAGTATCTGATTCTAATACACAACCATCTACAGAAATCGTCACGTAATATTCCCCTTCGTGAGTCGCTGTATTCAGAGGGTTTATTGTTATCGTATTTGTATTTAATCCTGAGATATTCGTTGCCGTTCCAGAAGGCGTTGTCCAAACATAATCAACGGAAGCACCGAAGTAGGAAGGAACATTTAAGCTGATGGAGCCACCATCGCAATCCGCACCCGTGTTGGCGATGATTGGCATGGGTTGCGTGTCAGAAATACCAAGTACTTCAACAGCTCCTTCTGCCGTACAACCATTCGTATCCGTCACCACCAAAGTGTAAGAACCGTTGTTAGATTCGGTTGCATTCGGTATCGTCGGATTTTCAACAGAAGCCGTGAAACCATTCGGGCCAGTCCAGCTATAAGTTGATATTGCACTTGAACCCAGGGTCACATTCGCAGCCAAAGCCAAGTCAGAAGGCGAACAATCTGATGCCAAAGTATAAGTCGAACTCGGAGCTGTTGTGGCTGCCGCATCAATGGTTACGGTAGTCATGGAAGCCGGAGAAACACAAGCATTTTTCTCTATCGTAAGATAGAAATCATGTGTGCCAGCAGCTAGTCCAGAAACCATTGGACTCTTTTCCATAGCAATCAAATCACCAGCTGGTGCGCCAAGTGGATCACCATCGTACCAGCGATAAGTTGCATCTGTTTCATGATTTCCGAACAATTGTACTACGTTTCCTTGCTGGCAGTGTGGCCCATCGTTATTGGCTACCGCTACTGGGATTTCGTTTATGCTTATTGCAATTGGGTTAGAAATACTTACACAGCCATTTGCGTCTGTTACTTGTACTTGCCAATCGCCTTCTAAGTAAGAAGCGTTGCCAGTTGCTAGCGTTGTAGTTCCAGTTAGCGTTGTTAAGCCCGGTAATAATAGTGTTCCGGGAGAATCACCAAGTGGGCCGATCCATTCGAAAGTATTTCCTACCGCAGAAGTTTCCATAACCAAGTTATCTCCGTTACAAATAGAGCTGATAGAAATGGTTGGTGTTTCTGCTGGTGGTAAAATAGTGGTTACATTTACAGACTCCGTTGCTTGACAACCACTTACAGAAGTCACTGTCAAACTGTATTGTCCATTATTTGTAACATCAATGTTATTTATACTTGGGTTTTCTAAGTTGGAACTAAAACCATTAGGCCCCGACCAAGAATAAGTCAATCCACCCGTACCAGTTGCGTTTGCGCTAAGGGATAAATCACCGCCAGTGCAAGCGTCAGGAATGGCCACTGCTACAGCAGAAACTGGAGCGGGGAATATTTCCACGGCATAGTTCGCTGAATTTAGCGTACATCCATCGACTACTATTTGTAAAGAATAGTTGCCTTCATGGA
>CAZDTI010000084.1:0-24308 GCA_964508085.1 uncultured Saprospiraceae bacterium
TGTCGCTTCCATTTTTGCATCGGATAAAGATAATCAATCTATTCTGAATCTGGATTGGAATTATAAGTACGGGGTCTTAGCGTATAAGAATGCCACAAATTGGGCTTTTTGACCTTAGTAAAAGCTGTACTTATACGCTCATCGCCTAAACTTATATTATTAGAAAATGGGATTTGATTTGTCTTTAAATTTGGATTGTCATTAGGAAACAGAAGGGATTTTGCCTTCGCTAACCCCTTAGTCCCCTGAAGAGCCTGCCCTGAGCCAGCCCGTTCCGGTCAGGCGGGCGGGCGGGCTTGTCGAAGGGGGAAATCTGCCCGCTCCTAGACTTGAATGACCCATTGATTTCATCCATTAGTAAATACAATGACTTTTTATCCATCATTTAAAATTTAAACACATGAAAAATTCAATCTTTCTCTTCTTCCTTCTGATAAGCTTCCAACAACTAAATGCCCAATCTGACATTGAAGGGATCACTGCTACTTTAATGGATTACATCGAAGGTTCTACCGAAGGGCAACCAGAGCGTTTGAAAACGGCTTTTCACCCCGATTTGAATTTATATTTTGTCAATAAAAAAGACAGCATCGGTACTTGGTCTGGCACGGAATACATTCTGGACACCAAGGAAGGAAAGCCAACGGGCGAAGCCGGAACCATCATTTCTATTGACTATGAAAACAATGTAGCGATGGCCAAAGTGGAAATTTCTCATCCTAAAAGCAAGAGCACTTATGTCGATTATTTTTTACTGCTGAAAGCTCAAGGTAAGTGGACGATTGTGCATAAGGCGTATACGAAACGTGCCTCTAATAAGGAGTAAGTGCGGAAGGTGGGGGATGGGCCATGAAGTTCCTTCTATCATAATTATTGCGAATGTAAGGACGCCTCATCTGTTAGGATGAGATTGCGGGGATTGTTCTTTTATGATTTTATACAACTTCCGAGAACGAACACACTTTTAACGAATTATTAAACACATAGGCACATAGAAACATAGTCCACTATCGCAAAAGGGCACATAGTAATTTACTTTCAGTAATTTTTACATAGTTCATAAAGGGCAACTATGTGAACTATGTAACAAAATGCGGACAGCATTTTACTATGTGAACTTCTACGATAGAAGGCTTATATGCCCTCACATGCCTATGTGTTTAAAAAATCGAAACATGGAATAAATTATAAAACCATTACAACGAATCGTAGAAAACATTGCTACTCTAAATAGTAAGATCCTACATCATAGTGCATTCACCCTTTTCCAACCATAAACCCCAAAAAAATGAAACTTCTAAATCTAATACTTTTTCAAATTATAGCTTTAGGCGCTTTCGCTCAACAAGACAATTACAGAAGCATTCCATTCCTAGCAGAAAGTGTAAAAATTAACGGAGAACTTAGCGATGCTGTTTGGGAGAAAGTTACTCCTTTTACGGGGTTTCACAATCACTTTCCTGCGGATGAAGGTTTAGCAGAGCAACAAACGGAAGTTCGAATATTCCACAATCAGAAGTTTCTATTCATCGGAGCAACTTATTTTGATAAAGAGGAGCGAAACAATATCAATTCTTTGAAAAGAGATCTGTATTGGGAATCTATGTTTTTAAGTGATTGTTTTGGAATTGTGTTGGATCCGTTTGAAGAAGGGGACAATGGTTATTACTTCGGAGTAAATGCCAGTGGTGTTCAGTACGATGCCTTGATTGGCGGGATCAATAATTTGAATGACAGTTGGAATACCATTTGGCGAAGTGAAACCTCGAAAAAAGGGACAGAGAAATATTATGAAATAGCGATTCCGTTGGATGCCATTAATTTTAATACACAAAAAAATACTTGGGGAATTCAGTTTTTCATAAACGATACGAAGACCAATCAGTTTAGTACGCTAGTACACAGTCCGCGAAATTTTGTGCAATATGACTTACGCTTTATGGAGCAGGTACACATAGACAATCTACCAAAAGAGGTCGGTCAGAAATTCTCTGTCCTTCCTTCCATTGCATTGAGTTACTCCAAGGACAAGGTGAATGATCTAAAAGATAACGATTTCACTCCAAGCATTGACGGACAATACAACATTACTTCTTCATTGCGATTAGACGTTACTTTAAATCCTGACTTTTCGCAAGTGGAAGTTGACCAACAAGTTACAAATCTTAGTCGTTTTGCGATTAACTTCCCGGAGCGTAGAAAATTCTTTTTAGAAAACAGTGACTTATTTAATAATCTTGGAACGGACTTGAGCAACCCTTTTTACAGTAGACGAATTGGTTCAGAAACGAATATTTTAGCTGGAGCTAAATTGTCTGGAAACATCGGCAAAAAAACAAGAATTGGTTTATTAAACGTGCAAACCAAAAACGAAGACGAAGAAGAAATAAAAGGGAAAAATTATTCGGTTCTGGTCGGAAGGCAAAACTTATCAGATCAGTTTATTGCGAGCTTGTTTTTAGTCAATAGCCAGAATAGCCAAAGTTATAATCGAATCGGAGGAAGCAATTTGAACTACAAATCAGAGAATAATAAATGGATAAGCAACTTGAATTATGCACAGGCATTCACAAATACCACTTCAGATGAAAATCATTTTGTGAATGCTGAAATAACCTACCAAACAAGGAAACTAAACTGGACAACTGCTTTCCAAAAAGCGGGGAAAAATTACATTTCGGAAACGGGATTTGTCCCTTTGATTTACAATTACGATGCCGCTACTGATGAAACGACAAGAGAAGGATACAACCGCCTTTTTGGAGAAATCCAATTAAAACACTTTCCTAAAAATTCAAAAAGCATAGATTGGATGCGTGTTTTCTGGATAAACAGTACGGCTGTTTTCAATGAAGATAATTCATTTAGAGAGAATAGAATTTTCTTTAGTCCTTTTGCCATTCGTTTTAAAAATAGCAGTTATGTCTACGTATCATTTGACAATAGAATTGAAGAATTAAATTACAACTTTGACTTCCTTCAAAATGGAAATTTCATAAAACCAGGAAAATACAATCATACTTTTGGCCGTGTAGGTTATTGGTCGCCAAATAATAGAAAATTTTATTATACGGTTAAGTTCGAGTTCGGACAATTTTATAATGGCACCAGGATAAATCCATTGGTTACCGTTGCCTATCGTTTATTGCCAAGAGCGGTTTTATCTGCTTCTTATGAAACGAATAAAGTAGATTTGGAAGAACTGGGTAATAAGAATTTTCACTTGGCAAAATTAACGACTGAAATTTACTTCAGTAATCGCTTGAACTGGACGACTTACTTACAATACAATACGCAACAAGATAATTTCAACATCAATAGTCGATTCCAATGGGAGTATAAACCACTTAGTTATATTTATTTAGTTTTTTCCAATAATTACGATGGTGATTTTATGGAGAAAAGCTGGGGGATAAGCTTCAAGGTGAATCGTCGTTTTGATTTTTAGAGTTGGGGGTGGTCGAATTGAACAGCATCTACATCATCTCCCCTAGAATGAGCTCAGCGATTTGCCCCCTGTCATCCTGAGCGAGCAAAGCGAGTCGAAGGATAACAGGATAATTACGTATTAAATTTCGAGCGACGATAGGAGTCGAGGAATCTACCTCCATGATAAAAACTTCTTTAATTGTTACAACAAAGTCATGATTCTTATTATGCAGCATCAAAAGCGAAAAACAATAGCCTTTTAAAGGAGATAGATTTCTCGACTCGTGCCTCGCTCGAAATACACAAGAGGATACGCCTCTTGTTGCTCGACTCCCTGTCGGTCGCTCGGAATGACAGGAGACGTATTGTCGCTCGCAAAGGTTTCAGTGGCTGTAGGGAATAAATAAACACAACAGCAATCCTCGGGATGACAGGAGACACGTTATACATTACCAACTCGGTCAACATTCAACGAAATAAACAATTACAAATAGTATCATTAAAATTTAAAATCATGAAATCATTTCTTTTTTCTATCGCTCTTTTCTTTGCATCATTTGCAATTCAAGCTCAAGAAACAACAGATAAAAAACAAAACGATGAAGAACTCATCAAAGAAACCATCGGATTGTATTTCGAAGGTTGGATGACCGGAGATACGACTAAAATCGGCATGGCAATGCACTCCACTTGCCACTTAAAATTTATTAAAAACGAAAAGGTAACGATGTTTAATCGTGGGGAATACTTAAGCCTTTTTAAACCAAGACCAAGAAGAGAAAACTCAGAAGGATCTATTGTCAGCATAAATATTACAAGAACAGCTGCTGCCGCTAAATGCAAAATAGATACACCTAAACGTGAGTACATTGATTATTTCAATATGCTTAAAGTAGATGGACGTTGGTATATTGTTGATAAAATTTCTTCCAGTAAAGCGAAGTAAATTAAACGATGCCCCTATTTCAAAACAAGTCAAAAAAGCTAATATGAACCAAGCATTCAAAATAACCATGTATTTTATTTTGACTTTATCTCTGACATTAAGTTCATGTAAAGGTCAGTCCCAATCGAGTCCATCGAAAAATAACAAAGTAAATACAGACCAGCAAAAAATTGACAAATACCTTCAAAACATTCAGGAAGAAAATGGTATTCCAGGGATAGCACTTGCAATAATAAAAGAAGGCAAATTAATTTATAAACAAAACAATGGCTATGCTAACATTGAACATAGTGTTCCGATTAGCAATAATTCAACATTTCGACTTTACTCATTAACCAAGCCATTTATTGCAGTTGGAATATTCCAGCTTATCGAACAAGGCAATATAAAATTAGAGGACAAAATAAGT
This sequence comes from uncultured Saprospiraceae bacterium, assembly GCA_964508085.1. Taxonomy (GTDB): domain Bacteria; phylum Bacteroidota; class Bacteroidia; order Chitinophagales; family Saprospiraceae; genus CALGLS01. The sequence continues at coordinate 4,785 of CAZDTI010000084.1, forward strand.
ACATACGTTTCAGGGCTTCCATCTAATTGGGAAAAAATTCAGATTAAACATCTGTTGACTCATTCGTCTGGCTTACCCGATATGGCCGGCAATCATCCTTATGATGTAAGAGAATTGACAGAAGAGGAGGCAAAGGAGCGAGTATTTGCCCTACCAATACGATTTAGAGCTGGAGAGCGGTTTGAGTACAATCAAACGAATTTTTGGTTACTAAAAGAGATAATTGAAAAGGTTAGTCGGCTTAATTTATCGGAATTTATTTTAAAAAATCAATTCCCCGATGCCATAAAAGAACATGTTTTCTTTTCTGCCGATTCAAGAGATATAATACAAAATCGAGTAACACCCTATTTTCCTTTTGCAAAGGGAATCTTAATAGCTGACCTACCCTATACAAATGGAGATTATCTTTTTGCCGCTCATAGCCTTCACACAACCTTAGATGAATTTATTAAATGGGATAAGAGGCTTAGCGGCAATGAGTTTATTTCAAAAGCATCAATGAAAAAAATGTGGGAATTATTCCCTTATACAAACGCTCAAGATGAATTTGCTTATAGTTGGGGTGTTTCCTATTTAAATGGAAAACGAGGATATGGATTCTCAGGTTCTATGTCAACCATCTATCGGATTTTCCCAGAGGACAAACTGAGTATCATCTTCTTGACAAATGGATTTACGGAAAGATATAACATGGGAGAGATTATAAATGAACTTGCCAAGTTAACTATAAAATAAACCTTTTGTTTTTTACGCCTAATAAAAACTAAGCGCATTTTAACCTAAGGAGTCAGAGAATAATAACGTTCTGATTTAAAGGTATTCGAGTAAACAGGAGTGCGGATGGAGTTTTGTTTGAACATAATCAATATTTTCAGGTTGCCTGAAAAGTTCTTCTTTTGTTCAAAAAACAATCAATAATGTTTTCCTTACGCCAAATCAACATTTAGAAGTAAAAAAACTCTTCGCATGGATTTTTTTCTTTGTAGTTTTAAGTATAAATTTAAATTACTTATTTTATAAAGAGACATAACATAACTTAACATGAAAAAAAATCCATTACAATCCATATTCTATTTCTTTATTTTGATGCTATTAAATAGTATCGCTGTCGATGCCCAATGGGTTGAGGTCAGCTCGCCTCCCTCAAATTTCAGAACAGATCATACTTACGGTTTCGCACTTGATGGAAAGGGATATCTCGTCACTGGTACAACTATGAACGGACAATATTCCGACAACTTTTACCAATACGATCCCGTAACTGATGAGTTCACTCAATTGGATGATTTCCCTGGAGGTCCTCGTGGCTTTGCCATTGGAGATGACTGGGATGGAAAAGCCTATTTTGGCTTTGGCGTAGGAAGCGGGAATTCCCTCAACAACGACTTATGGGTTTTTGATCCGGCTACTATTACCTGGACGGAGTTAGCAGAGTGCCCTTGTAGTGAAAGGTTTCATCCTGCTATGATTGCTCATAATGGAAAAGTATTTGTCGGAATGGGTGGTAGCACTTTTGGTGATTTAAACGATTGGTGGATTTATGACATTGCTACGGACAGTTGGACTCAAGGAGCAGACCTTCCAACGACGTCCCGCCATCATCCTTATCAATTCGGCATTGGCGATTATGTTTATGCCGGTTTTGGTCACGGTGGTCCGAATATCTATAATACTTGGTACCGATATGACCCAGCAAATGATGATTGGGATCAAATGGAATCTTTACCCGCGCAAGGAAGAGTAGCCGGTGCGCAATTCTCTTGGGGAGAAAAAGGCTATGTATTAAGTGGAGAAGGTGAGAACCACTCTGCTTTAGGAGAGGGAGAGTTCTGGAGCTACGATCCAATCACCGACAGTTGGGAACAATTAGATTCACATCCAAGTAATGGTAGATGGGCGCCGGCCACTTTTGTGCTTGATGATGAGGTTTATCTTTTTAACGGTATTGTTCGACAAGGTTTTAATGAATTCTATCCTAATGATTCTTATAAATTCAACTTAAATGGTGATGTAATGTCCTCCACAGAGGAGTTGGAACAAGTATCCAATTTCACCGTCTTTCCAAATCCTGCAAATGATTTCATTAGTATTAAAATGACATCAACTGACCAGTCATCTGGAAAATTCAGCATCTCTGATGTTTTAGGTAAGACCCTATTAACCCTTGAGGTAGCCAATCAAAATGAAGTGGACATTTCTGCTTTGGCAAACGGCGTTTATTTCGTCCGTGCTGAAGGGGAGACTAATGTGGTTCAATTCGTTGTTAATAAATAACATTCGTTGACCTTATCCCTAAAAGCGCCAGCTGTCCCTAAGCGGATAGCTGGCGTTTTTTATTCGTACCTTCAAGTTTTAAACATCATCCCTCCTAGATTGTTATAATCTAAAATCCATCGCCATGCAACTCCAACTAGACGATACCTTCAATAAAGAACTTCCTGCTGATCCAATTTTGGAAAACAGTCGGCGCCAGGTAACAGAGGCTTGTTTTTCTTTTGTGAATCCAACCATTCCCGCCAAACCAAAGCTATTACATGTCTCCACGGAGGTCGCTTCGTTTTTAGGGCTTTCTGCAAAAGACACTGCTTCCCAGGAGTTTCTGGAGGTTTTTACGGGAGCAAGATTTCTGGATAACAGTCGACCCTACGCCATGTGCTATGGCGGACATCAATTCGGTCATTGGGCTGGTCAACTGGGAGATGGTCGCGCGATCAACTTAGCAGAAGTGCTCCATAATGAACAACGGTGGACGCTTCAATTAAAAGGAGCAGGAGCAACGCCTTACTCCCGTCGCGCAGATGGTTTGGCCGTGCTTCGTTCTTCCATCCGCGAGCACTTGTGTAGCGAAGCAATGTTTCATTTGGGAGTTCCGACTACTCGCTCTTTGTCTTTATCTCTTTCCGGAAATAAAGTGTTACGAGATATGATGTACGATGGAAATTCTGCTTATGAGAAAGGAGCCATTGTTTGTCGAGTTGCACCTTCTTTTATTCGCTTTGGAAATTTTGAAATTCTGGCCAGTAGAAAAGACCATGTCACTTTGAAAAAATTGACAGACTATACCATCAAACATTTTTTCCCTGAAATAAAAACGACAGGCAAAGACGCTTACCTCCAGTTTTTCAATGCTGTTTTAGATCGGACTTTAAAAATGGTGGTCGAATGGCAACGGGTCGGCTTCGTCCACGGCGTCATGAATACGGATAACTTATCTATTCTTGGACTCACTATTGACTATGGACCATATGGCTGGCTCGAAGGTTATGATAAAGATTGGACGCCGAATACCACAGATCGTCAAAACAGACGGTACCGATACGGGCAACAACCTTCCGTGGCACTCTGGAATTTATACCAACTGGCTAATGCTATTTATCCTTTGGTAGATGATGCTAAACAGCTGGAAGCTGCGCTGGAAAGATACAAGCTAGCTTTTGCACAAGCGAATACCGAAATGATGAAATCGAAACTAGGTTTGATTACAGACCATGAAGATGATGTATTATTGTTTTCTGCTATTGAAGAAACACTTTCTTTGACGGAAACGGATATGACTATCTTTTTTAGATTACTTGGAAACGTTTCGAAAGCAGAAGATGCAAAAACAATGTTAGAAAAAACAAAAGAAGCTTTTTATAAACCAGAGGAAGTCGTTGGTGAAATTTCTGATCAATGGCTGCATTGGCTAAAAAGCTACGGAGAACGGTTGCAACAAGAGGAACTTCCCGATGCGGAGCGAAAGGCTATAATGGACCGAGTAAATCCTAAATATGTTTTGCGAAATTATATGGCTCAAGTGGCTATCGATGCCGCAGATGAGGGAGATTATAGTGTTATTGAAGAATTATATCAGTTATTGAAGCGGCCTTATGCAGAACAGGTGGAGATGGAGAAGTGGTTTGTGAAGCGGCCGGAGTGGGCGCGGGATCGGGTTGGCTGTTCTATGTTGTCTTGTAGTTCGTAGGTTCCTTCGCGCTGGGCCGCCCTCCTTCTAGGCTGCTCTTCCTCCCCGAGCTGCGGCTCCTCCAGAGTCTTGTGGGCCTTTCGTCTTTTCGCCCAGACTACTCTGGGCTAATGGTGGTTTGACTCTTCCAGAGTCTTCAGTGGAGGACCTGGGGTACGTAAGGGATACTGCGACTTGAGGGAATCCTCATCTACCCCATCTACCTTATCCACCTCATCTACCTTTCTTCAAAAATCGTGACCGACATGTAGATAGAAATTCACATCTCCTTGGTTGATATTGTATTCTGTGGAGAAGGTGATGGGGCCGAGACGGGTGACCATCCCTAGTTCCAGACCGAGACCGTAGAGGTAATCTGACCTTGTAATTGTATTATTACTTACCACTCCTCCTTCGACGGCTTTTGTTTTTAACTCATAGTAGCCGCCGTTGAAAGTTAGCGAAGTGAAGATTTCTTTGGCTACTTCGATTTGTACTTTCCCAGAACCTAGGGCAAAAGCAGATACGGGCATTTCCATATAGCGTAGTCCTGCGAAATTAATATGCGTTCTTTCGTTGGGGAGTAAGCGCCCCAGATAAAAACGATGGAAATAATTATTCTCTACAAACTGAGTATAACCTCCATTTACTCCGAATACGAGACTCGCTCTTTTAGCTACGGAGAATGCTTTGCTAAAATTGAGTCCAAGCATTAAATTTTCAGGTCGAATGGTGGAAATACTATCCAATACTTTTCTTTCTATTTTTCGGTCGAAACCGTATTTTCCCCATAGCTCAAAATGATGTCCTTTTTTTGGAAAGTGCAATTTATCATAGGTATCAATAAGGAAACGAACTTGCCCAAAAGCACCATCTGTAGTTAAATTGTTTTCGTCGGCATCAAAATATTCTTCACTGCGTACATATCGTTCGTAACCTCCGCCTATAGCCATTAAGTAACGATTGTGTAACGTCGAGAATATGTTGGCTTCAGTTACCATGTGGCGGATGTCGAAACTTTCAATTCTATTGCCATTTTCGAAATTTTGACCGGGGAAGAAGTTGAGGCGACCGCGAAGATGGCCGCCAAGGTTAGGACGACTTGCGGTGTGTACAAAATAGTCTACGTCTAATGAAGGGTTTTCAGATACTTTTAGATCTATGTTAAATTTGGAGCCATTGATGATTCTATTTCGCAGGGTCAAATTCAACAAGACGGCTGCTTTTAATCGGGAGTCGTAGTTAGCACTTATTCTTACAAATTCGCCTTTCTGGGGCTCTACAATAATTTTCAGAATGTAGGCATCCTTTTGACTCGTTGGTATTAAGCGATAATTAGCCAAGGCAACTAATTCACTGCCATACAGGTTTTTCAAACGGTTTTCCACCGCATCTAAAGTATATTCCTTATTCGCTTTTATTTGCAAAGAATTACGGATTCGCTTCACTTCTTTTGGACCACAACCTACTATTTCTAACTCCACCACTCTAAAACGCTCTGGAATATATACGCCACGTGGTTTCAGTGGTTTTCTATTTTTCAAAAATGGTTTTACGTCTGCTATTTTTTCTTTTGTTGCTTTTATTCCTCGAACCATTAAGGTGTCGTTTTTGTCGAAAGACAGTGCTGAAATATCTGCAATTTTTGGGCTGATAACGACGTCTGCTAATTTGGCCTCCGCTATATTGGATTCTGCAATTCGGTAACTACTTGTTTGATCCAATACATCCATGATACTTTCTAAGGAAGAACGATCATAGAGTGGTGCGCCAATATCCACTGCAATAACTTTATCTGCTCCTAGCTTGATCACATCTTGCACAGGTAAGTTCCTCGTCACTCCTCCATCTATCAAGATCGTACTATCAATTTCGGCAGGTACAAAAACAGAGGGGATGGACATACTCGCTCGCATAGCATTGGCCAAGTCTCCTTTCCCGTAAGCGATGGCTTCTCCTGTTTCGAAGTTGGTTGCAATGGCTCGGTAGGGAATATCGAAATCATCAAAATCATAAATTCCGTGGGCTGGAATGGTTAGACGAGAAAGAAGCAAGGATATTTTTTTCCCTCTAACAATTCCTGTTGGAAAACCAACTTTACCATTTATTAATGGAAAACGCAATTGATACCGCTCCGCTGCATAGCGTTCTTCAATTGGAAAAAAGGTTCGCTCCAATTCATCATCAAAATAGTATTCCCAATCGATTTCCATGGCCAGTCTTTCCAGATCTTCGATCGAATAACCAATCGCATATAGCCCACCTAAAATAGAGCCGATGCTTGTCCCTGTAATCATATCTGGACGAAACCCTTCATCTTCTAACACTCTAATTACACCTACTTGTGCTATTCCTTTGGCACCACCTCCAGAGAGGGCGAGACCTACTTTTTCTTTACTGGCTTGAGCCAAAACATCTGATGGGTTGGTTGTCAAGAACAAAAACACCATCGCAAGAATAAAGAATGTGGGAGTAACTTTTATTTTCATGAGTAAGGTTTTACGGGGAATTTAAATTAATAGATAGTCCGAAAATTAGCTAATAGATGTTGATTTTTCAATATGCCATACTCTCTTTAGATCTTGGAGTAGTATTTCATATTACTAAGAAAGAACAAAGCTACCACTTTTGTTAGGATTCAAGAATCTAAATTTCCAATTACTAAGCATTATCTATATTTATTTCGGGGTCTACTAAGTAAAACTTAATAGACCCCGACACTTTTAATCTACGAAGAATCTCACGTAATCGCTTTTCAATTATTAAACAAAACATACCCATTTAAGGAAGTTGCAATCAACAACCACAAAAAGTAAGGGAGCATCAATAATGCTTTTGCTTTCATAGAAGATCGGAATCCGAACAAAAAATACCCGACCAATATCGTCAACGTTGAAATAATAATAAGTGCTGGCAAAACGGAATGAAATTTAAAAAATACGGGATTCCATATTACATTTAATATCCATTGAGCAATAAATAATGCTATCAGCGTTTTTTGATTTGAAATCGTTTTCCAAGCGTAAGCCATATAGATGGAAAAGCAGATCATAATCAGGGACCAAGCAGCTCCGAAGACCCAACCAGGGGGGGTCCAAGGCGCTTTATTTAAGTTTGCATACCACTCCGAAGCTACTCCATCTGTCGTAAAAAAGCTTCCGAGGCCAAGGGCTGCAAAGTTGATTACTAAAAATATTAAAATTCGAATAAGCATTTATTATAATTTTTGGTGTAGAAAACGTACTTTGTAATCTGGTCTAAGCTAACGTATAAAACAAGTCAGGTTAATGTCTCTATGCTGCCATTTAGCAGTCAGAACATTTCAAAATAACTAAAGAATTTTCATTTGGTTTTTTATAGGTGGTCTTTCGCTCGAAAGATCGCCTATTTTCTTTTTTAAGGGTTTTGACTCGAATGCTCCTAACTAATAAACTCCTTCACTGTATTTCTTCCCAACTGATGCATATGCACTTCATCTGGGCCGTCGGCCAAACGAATGGTTCTGGCGTAAATCCAAGATTCCGCTAGTGGCGTATCCTGGCTTACCCCCAATCCGCCATGCGCTTGAATGGCTCGGTCTATTACATTACAAGCCATTTGTGGACAGACAATTTTAATCATTCCGACCAAGCCCTTAGCTTCCTTGATTCCAAAACGATCTATCTTATCAGCTGCAGAAAGCGTTAGTAGACGAGCCTGTTCTATTTCACATCTGGATTTAGCAATATCCTGACGAATGCTACTAAAGTCTTTTATGGTTCGGCCAAATGCCGTTCGAGTTGCCACCCGTTGGCACATCAGTTCCAATGCTCGCTGTGCCACTCCGATCAAGCGCATACAGTGATGAATACGTCCTGGCCCTAACCTCCCCTGTGCGATTTCAAAACCTCTCCCCTCCCCTAACAATAAATTCTCAGCCGGCACTCTTACGTTTTCCAACAATATTTCTGCATGTCCATGAGGAGAGTCTACAGCGCCATATACTTCCATGGGCCGAAGCACTTTTACGCCGGGCGCATCCGCAGGTACGAGAATCATACTTTGTTGTACATGACGTGCTGCATCCGGGTTGGTTTTACCCATTACGATGTACACTTTACAATCTGGATTCATCGCTCCACTAGACCACCACTTCAAACCATTGATCACATATTCGTCACCTTCCCGAACGATGGAAGTTTCTATATTGGTTGCATCTGAAGAGGCCACACGTGGTTCCGTCATTAAAAAGGCAGAACGTATTTTTCCGGCTAATAAAGGTGTAAGCCACTTTTCTTGCTGTGCAGCAGAACCATATTTAGCGAGCACTTCCATGTTACCTGTATCCGGGGCGGAGCAGTTGAATATTTCTGAGGACCATATTACTCGACCCATTAATTCTGCGAGTGGTGCATATTCTAGATTCGTCAATCCAGCGCTCAGCTTGCCATAGTCTTCAGGTAAAAAGAGATTCCAAAGGCCTTCTGCTTTTGCTAAATCTTTTAGTTGCTCCATCTTAGGATAAATCTCCCAGAGGTTCGTCTTGGTAAATTCTCGATAGGCTATTTCTTCTGGAAGAATATGGTCTTCCATAAAGCGACGAACACGATTTTGTAAATCTTTTGTTTTTTCTGAGTATTGGAAATTCATTATTTGTTTTTTTTTATTAGGAGGTCGATGGGAAATCGGAGATGAGTAGATGGGGTTTGTCTCGATGCGCATTATTTCGAAGTAATAAGAAAACCCATCTACCTATACACCTATCTACCCATCCACCTTAAGTTTATCCAGCAATCATATGCCCACCATCTGCGGTAAACACTGCTCCTGTGCTATAGCTAGAAGCATCCGAAGCCAAGAAAACAGCCAATCCAGCCATCTCATCAGGCTGTGCCATTCGCCTAGCTGGCAGGTGCTGTTCTACTTGTTTCAATATCGCCTCATTTTTCCAAAGAGCCGAACTGAATTTTGTTTGGATTAGACCAGGACAGATGGCATTGCTACGGATACCAGCGGCTCCCCATTCTTTAGCTTGACTTTGAGTTAGCATAATCACTGCTGATTTACTGACGCTATACAATCCTAACCCAGTAGATGGTTTCAATCCTTCTACTGATGCGATGTTGACAACAGAACCTCCGCCTCGTTCTTTCATTATGGGATAACATAAATTAGCCAATGCAAAACAAGCTTTTACATTGACATTCATAATTTTGTCAAACACGGCTGCTTCCATCTCGGCCAAAGGACCATAGACTGGATTTGTAGCGGCATTGTTGATTAATATATCTACACCTCCGTAAGTCGCTACTGTTTGTTCGACGAGATTTTGTAATTGCGCTGGATCACCTACGTGGCAGGCTATTCCAGTCGCTTCTAAACCATCTTTTTTAAATTCAGCAGCCACCGCATCTACGGCTTCTTGTTTCCGACTGCTGATGACAACGGAAGCTCCGAATTCTGCGAGACCTCGGGCGATACTCTCTCCAATGCCTTTAGAAGAGCCGGTTATAATGGCCACTTTTCCTTCTAGGCTGAATTTGTTTTTTATGCGCATGATTGGCGTATTAATTTGAAGTAGTTAACTAGAGTTTATGAACTTGTGGGTGAAGTTAACAAAAAAAAAACCATATCATACAACGAGGAATTCGCAGTCACCCCTTTACGAGATGCTGCGAATTCAAATTTCTTAAAAAGAACTTGGGAATACTACTCTTAAAAATTAAACTTTCCGAGGATTATGGCTTTCGCGTTCCCTCGTTTTTCCATCGCTGGGTCAGCGTACTTACTCGATAGCTTTGAGACCGTGGGTGACTAATACGTAATTATTTTTTCAGAAAACCCTTCGCCAACCTTCTCCCATCTATTTCCATATAGAAATAATAAAACCCCGTCCCCAAACCAGAAACATCGAAAGACTCTTCTTCTAAGTTTCCGATGCCTTTTTGGATTGTTTTGCCATCCAGGCTAATGATCGACCAGTAGTAATCCATCGATTTTTCTAGCTTTACATTAATGTTGTTCGTTGCTGGATTTGGGTAAAGACTGATGACTGTTGAAGCCATTGTGACATCGTTGTTATTAGTCGTTAAATTCCCTTTAGGCAATCTGTAAATCTGGTGACCACCATCTCTGGTATAAGCATCGAAATAGAGGTACTCTTCATGAGCAATTTCTCGTATCCCTTTATAATCAACAAAATGGAAGGTGCTGTGATTCAAAAAAGCATCCGCGAGGCCAGGATTCAAGTCGGTTAACATTTCTATGGTCCCATCTTCGTAGACATAGCATAGTTCATGTCCAAAAGGCAGTATACTCAATACGGCTAAACGTCTGTTGTCTTCCCCATGAGCCATCGGTTGGGAGGTATTAAGAGGAAGTCCAGAGCCTAAGGTCCCTTGAACATTTTTAAAATATCCGAGTGGCGAAATATAAGATGTGTTATCCGGGTCTGTGATGTCTAAAACAGAACGTCCGTTCACAGGATCTTTTATGGAAATACCGAAAACAGCATCTCCCGCATTGAAGCGTCTACAAATTACCAGATCATCGGGATAAGTGTCTACATCTAGGGTTTGGGTTTCACAATTGTAGCTATAGTGTTCGTACAATTCGTCTCCCACTTTTATACTGAAAAATAAATCCCCCGAATTTTTGTGTAAACTAAAATCCCAAAGCCGGTTTTCTGGTATCGTTGTTTTTTCCAATAGCAATTGAGTGCTGGATACCGTTCCTTCAGTTGACCAAATTTCAAAGGACGTACAATCGTTTCGACTTAAACTAAAAAGCATTGATTCGGGAGCGCAATTTAAGAGATAGGCTACCATATGATATTCTGCTCCGTTGACTGTTGGTGGCGTAAAATATTCTACTTCGTTTGTCCATCTGTCTATAAAGGCCAATTTCAAAAGATTATCAATGTCTCTAATTTGGACTACATATTTATTGTGCAAGGCAAATCCTTTACCAAACCACTGACAATCGAAAAGGTGTTCAAGAGTATTGGTCTCTAAATTCAATGCCCAGAGACTAGTGGTATCATTACTACTTCCTTCCAGGAAAATCGTAGCGCCTATGGACAACCCTTCTGCAAAGAAACGCTCCCCCGTTGTATTATCAAGGTCTGTTATACTGCTTTGGTTATCAGAAAAAATGCTGAAGGTACTGCCCGAACTGGTTTGTTCCAACATGAAAAGAAAGTCTCCATTTTCGCTTTTTTCAAAAGACCATGATGGTGCTGTTGAGTTGACTAAAACAGGCTCTTCTGCTCCCTGAATTTTATAAAAACCATCTACTCCATCTACGATTCCACGAAAGTATATGGCCTCTTTAAATTCAACTACTTTTCTATTTTTTATTTCAACATTAGGTACCTTTTGGAACTCCTCCCCTTGCAAATGATAAATAACCTTTTCGTCCTGCACATAGAGTTCGGAAGCTGTGGTCACAAATGCAACGCGGTGATCAAAACCGTAAGGCCGTTGTGCTCTAAATTCAATGCGTTCCATACCGGTACTGGGAGCATGATTGGTATAGTATCGTCCATTTTGTTCCAAATAATATTGGTCGTCGACTTTTAGAAAGTTGCTGAAGGAACTAAAGGAGCCGGATGGATTATCATTTATCGTTTCGACAACTATATCGGTACCTGTTTGGGGATCGTACAGACGAAGGCCATCTTCATTGGTATAATACAATGTGCTGTCAGACGCTTCTGGAAATATTTTAGCGCTGGAACCAAAATCAATTTCAAATACCTCATCCATGTTATCCGTTTGATAAAGATCGAAATGACCATTTTGAAAAAGATAGTCATTTCCAAATTTCAGCAGTACTTCAAAATCCGAACTCCCTAATTGTGGCAACCCGGACAACTCATACATTTGTACATTTTGACCATCCAAATTACTTATAATTATAGTCGCAGTTGTTCCTAAATATTCATAAATAAAAAGCTCTTCCTTGTGAATATCAATCCTTCTAACGTCAGCAGCTCCATAAGTATGTAACAAAGTGCGCACATTGTTCACCCAATCATAAATAAAAACCTCTGTACTTGTACTAACATACATTTTATCAGGAGCTTCCAACAACTGAATATCTCCTCCATTTTCAACTATGGTATCATAACTCTGCGAGACAAGGTTGTACAATATTAAATCATTCTGAGAGCTTGTAAAATAATTACGATTATAAAGCCATTCGTTATCCAGCGGATTTCTAAAATAACGAGGAATCACATGCTCTGTCAGGTCATCTATTCGGATACCGGTATAGAAGGCATCATCAGTATTTTCCGTAAGAAATAGAAAATGATTTTTAAAACGATAACCAAGATACCTTTTGGGTTCATCTAAAGTTTTGATGCTTACTTCTAAGGTTTTAATATTTACAAAAACGATTTTGGACGGATATATTTGTGCTAAATAATCTCCGTAAAATTCATTCGCGTAAGGCAATTCCAAAACCGTTTCCATTAGTAAAAGGAGCGTATCTCCTGACGTCCCGTCATTATGAATCGTTGTAATTAATATTTCTCCATTTTCTTCTACGCTAAACAATCGCGCTTCATCTTCATGTTCGAACATTTCTAAAATGGTATAGTTGGTATACCGTAGTTCTTCATTGAAGGAAACTTGCTCTTGCGCTGATGCAGAAGAAAGGAGGCAGAAAATGACAAAGAGGGATAGGAGATTTTGTAATTTTTTCAATGTAGTCGAGTTTAAAGTGTTTAATTATATTGTGTTCGATTCTGACGACCCCTAATGTCGTTTTTATAAGAAACGGCCTAAGAAAATAAAACAGATTATTTCCCCACAAGCTTCGAATAGCATTTAAGTCCAGTATTAAATACGATACCCCTAGGCCAAGGAAAACGCTTCAAAACAGAGGTGTTTTTATTGCATTACCCTAACGAGCAAATAAGTATTTCCTATTACTAACTAATTACAAAGATAGCGTAGATCGATTTTCTTACAAGAACAATTTCTTTCGTTTACTCAAATATAAAAAACAATAATTCCCTCTAAATCAAATATTTACACCTACTAAAACACAAAAAAACATCTCACCAGAATAAGTAAAAACCAGGTTAGCATTTGACTTATAATGAAAAATAAGTGCCCTCAGATATTGAGTTTCCCAATTTCCCCTTTTTTGATTAAGTTTGTCATCCTCGAAAAGCGCTTCTAACTAACTATCTAATCAAAACAAAATCATGAAAAATAATCGTAGAAACTTCCTGCAAATAGCAGGCACCTTTGCTGCGGGGAGCCTATTAATTCCTCAGATGGCTTGCAATAATTCTATCGGTAATGCTAAAAATAAAAATACTGTTACTATGTCAGGCGTAGATCAATTTGGAATTCAACTTTGGACCTTAAAAGACGATCTCCCCAAAGATCCCAAAGGTGTGCTCCAACAAGTGGCTTCTTTTGGCTATAAGCAAGTAGAAGGTTTTGATGGCGATCAAGGGATGTTCTGGAACATGCCTCATCTGGATTTTAAAAAGTACCTGGATGATCTTGGATTAAACATGGTTGCTAGCCACTGCGACATCAAAACGGATTTTGAAAAGAAGGCTGGTCAGGCTGCTGAAGTCGGAATGAAGTATTTGGTTTGTCCTTGGATCGGGCCACAAAAAACCGTAGAGGATTGGAAAAAAGTAACGGATCAATTTAATGAATGTGGTGCCATTTGTAAGAAGAACGGGATTAAGTTCGCTTATCATAACCATGCTTATTCTTTCAAAGCTTTCACTGGAATGATTCCTCATGATTTTATAATGGACAACACGGATCCGGAATTGGTTTTCCATGAAATGGACATCTACTGGGTGATCACTGGTGGCGCTGACCCGGTGGATTATCTGAAGAAGTATTCTGGTCGTTTTACACTTTGCCACATCAAGGATCGGATCAAAGATGCGCCTGCTGATGAGAAGTTTGCTTCTTGCGATTTGGGTACGGGGTCTATTGATTATGCCCCGATTTTGAAAGTAGCAAGAGAGAATGGAATGGAGTATTTTATCGCGGAGCAGGAGCGTTTTGATGAAACGACAGCGCTGAAGAGTGCGGAGGCGAATGCGGGGTACATGAAGGCGTTGAAGTTTTAAATTTTCCTGTGAATTTTATGGTCTAATCAAAGAAATAGTTCGTCCGGCGGCTTCGATGCCGTCGGGCGAAATCTATTTCTTAGGACATCGTTTAATGAGGATCTAAGTCATTATAGAACGTAAGTTCCTACACGTTTTTATGACCGTTCGTCATACTTTCGATGTACCTATCGAGAGGTAAAATTCGCCCGACGGCTCGAAGCCTACGGACGAAGTCGATTCATAAATAAAGGGATTTTCGAAGAAATAAATTCTTCAAATCTTATTTCATCTACTTACGTACTTAATACAAAAACAATAGAACATCTCCCCCACCAACACCATCCTATGTCCTCCAAAAAAAATCTAACCATAGGCATCCTCGCACACGTAGACGCCGGAAAAACCTCTATCACCGAGTCTCTCCTCTACACGGCTGGCGCCACCAAAGACCGAGGTAGCGTAGACAAGGGATCCGCCATAACAGATGGTCTTGCCATGGAAAAGAACAGAGGCATTTCCATCAAAACAGCAACGGTTGATTTTGTTTGGAAGGATACTCATATCAATATTGTGGACACGCCGGGGCACATTGATTTTTCGGCGGAAGTTGATCGAGCTTTGTCTGTTTTGGATTTGGTCGTTCTAGTGGTTTCAGCAGTGGAAGGTATTCAAGCGCATACTTTAAATTTGTGGGAAAGTATTCGCGAGAGACAATTGCCCGTCTTGGTTTTTGTAAATAAAATAGATCGTGTGGGTGCGGATTTAGAAAACGTTTTTAAGGATTTTGAAAAAGACCTGAACGCTCAATTGTTTGCATTAAACTATGGAGACATTAGCGAACCGGAAGCTCCGAAGGTGATTGATTTTATGGCAATGCAAGCGTATTTATCCAATCCTATAATTGACAAATCTTTTGAAAATTTAGCAGAGGCAGATGAATCCTTTTTAGAGGATTATCTAGAAGGGAACATCAGCGACTTGCCATCCATTTTTGAAAAATCTCGTAAGCAAATTCAAAATCAAAAACTTGTAGGTTTATTGTTTGGTAGTGCCAAAATGGATTTAGGTATTAATACATTACTTGACAGTATTTCTACTCTATTCAAATCAAAAACAACAGCTAATAATAATAATTCTGCGAAAGTATTTAAAGTCGAATACGATCCTAAACTAGGTCGACTGGCTCATTGCAGGTTATATGGTGGCCATTTGAAAAACAAGGACAGCATTTGGTCGCAACAACTACAAAAAGACTTAAAAATCAATCAGATATTCCAACGAAAACTAGGAAAACTGGAATCGACTGGAGAAATCACCGCTGGCGAAATCGGTATTATGACAACCAGCGATTTAGTGCTTGCTGGAGATGTACTAGGCCAAGAAAAATTTGAGGATGAGTTCCATAACATAGGTCAATCCGTATTGACGGTACAAGCAGTGGCAACAGAAGAAAAAGATTATCAAAAACTGGGAGAAGCTTTAGAATTATTAAACATAGAAGATCCACAACTGGAATTCCAATGGTATAAAGCAGAACGGGAATTTCATCTAAAAATACTTGGCCCCATTCAGACGGAGGTACTGAAAGACAGTCTTGCTAATCGCTTTGGCATTTCCGTTGATTTCTTAACTCCGAAAGTCATTTACAAAGAAACACCGAAGCAGTCCGCCGAGGGCTACGTTCGCTATTGGATGCCGAAACCTTGTTGGGCAATTATGACTTTTTTGATAGAGCCGGCACCCCTTGGAAGTGGGGTGACCTTCACCTCGAAAGTCCGAACTAGCGACATCAGTGTAAAGTACCAGAACGAGGTCAAGCGTGCTGTTCCTTGGTCGTTGAGGCAGGGTATTAAAGGTTGGGAAGTAACTGATCTCAACATTACATTGACGGAAGGCTCGGAACATACGATGCACTCTAATCCTGGTGATTTTTTGTTGGCCACTCCGATGGGCATCTTACGTGGTTTGGAATTGGCGGATACCGATTTACTGGAGCCGATGTATGCTTTTCAAATTAAAGCCAAGGCTGATTTACTCGGTGCCATCTCTAGTGACCTGAATCAGATGAAAGCCCAAATAGATGCCCCTACTTTCGATGGAGATTTTTTCACGCTGACCGGTAGAGTTGCTGTTGCAAAAGCGATGGATTATGGGATTAAATTTTCTGCAACTACTTCTGGGAAAGGGCGGTTGAAATTGAGCTTAGATGGTTATCAAAAAACAACGACCACTGAAGAAAAAATTCGAGCATATAAAGGCGTTTCGCCTTTGGATGAGGCGCAGTGGATTTTGCATAATCGGGGGGCGTTTAAGGCGGAGGAGCGATTCCGAGGGTGATCGATGCTGTTACTTCGGTCGTTTCTCTATCTTTGGCATTTTCCTAATTTCATTCTGTAAAACGGTAATCAATTCACAACTCATAATTAAGGTTTTCTCTTGGGTTTTCTTCATTAAGTTCCGCTAGTTTTCTGTTCATAACAAGAAACCAAAAGGGTTGAAAAAAAGCCAGAACGACCATCCCTGGGTAGCCTGTCGGCATTTGAGGACTGGATGGTATGGATTTTAACACCTGATATTTAATACTACCATTGTAGTGATGATCAGAATGTCTGGATAAGTTGAACAAGACTACCCTTCCTAAAGGATGATCCGAATTCCAGGAATGGTGGTGTTGGACCTTTTCATACCTTCCCCGCTCATTTCGTTTTCTTTCTAAACCATAATGTTCGATGTAATTAATGGTTTGGAGTAAAGCAATGCCAATGACAGCTGCTAAGAGGAAAGCTAGCAAGGTCATTTTTCCAAAGAAAAAATAGATACTTACAAGAAGAAGGATATTCGTAATCGAATAACTGACCATTCTGTTTTGCAAAGAAAAAATGGATTTTCCTTTATGTTGCATTGCTCTGTTTTCTAATCTCCAAGCCTGTAGATAACCACCGAAATGGGAGGTAAACCAAAAGGTATATAACCACTCATTTTTTGAAGCTGTAGCTGGGTCTTCTCGTGTAGCGACATTTAGATGATGTCCACCATTATGAAAAGGCATAAAATGAGTGTTAAGGGAAGTCAACAAAAGAACTTCGCCTAAAAATTGTTCAAGTCTATTGTGTCGATGCCCAAGTTCGTGACCGACATTTATACCGAGTATGCCGCACATTAGGCCCATCGCAATTATTCTGTTCCAAAATTCCAATGTACCAAAAGGCGTTTGTTGCATGACCACCAAAAAGTAACCTAGCGTGAACAATTGTATGGGCACGGATAAGTAGAGCAACCAATCATAAAAGGAATCATTCTTTTTATCGGATTCAATTTTTTCATCAAAATTAGCATCATCAACCGGAAGAAAAAATTCTAATAAAGGAAGCGCGACAAATATGATAATGATGGGTAAAAAGGTGTGTAAACCTGTTGCATTGAAAGCATAAAAAGTGCTTAATGGGACAATGTAGACGAATAAATATTTTAATTTTTCCATGGTAATGTTGTTATACTGTGAACTGCGTATAAAAGTGATTGCCAGCGCTGCCCCCAGCCCCTAAAGGGGAGCATCAGCGCTCCGACCGTACCGATTGCTCCAAACGTTTTTTTGAGGTATTAGTGGAGCGCGCGGTAGCTCCCCTTTAGGGGCTGGGGGCAAGTAGAGCAAAAAATTAGGACAGCCTTAGTCCAGACCAGAATCACTTTTTTATCCGGCGCCGAGTAAAAAAGTATGCCCAAAAAATAATTTCCTGATTTATACACTCCCTGAAATTTAATTTTTCGCCGTTACTAAATCCCGGGAAGAGGGCTTATTTTAGGAGGCAGCAAAACAGGAGTACTATTGTTATTCTTTTCTTTTTTGTGTGTTTTAGAAAAAGGATTGCCTTTTCTTATTAGCGGAATATCACTGACCAACTTTTTACTTTCTAAAAAGTAAGACTTCATCATCCCCTTACCTTTAATTGCTACTTCTCCACAATATTCATAAATATAAGCATCTCTCAATTTATTTCTAACATCTTCCGTGATATGAATTCTTTCGGGTTGACCGCTCGACTCAAATCTACTAGCTATATTAACAGAATCGCCCCATAGATCATAAGAGAATTTTTTGTTCCCTATCACCCCCGCAACTGCTTTTCCAGTATGGATACCAACACGAAGTTTTAAGTTATATTTTTCTGCATATTTGTCCTTCATGATTTGGTTAATTTCTAAAGCCAGGTCTGCTACATTTTGGCAGTGTTTTTCATCAGGCTCCGGTAAGCCTCCTACAGCCATATAAGCATCACCAATTGTTTTTATTTTCTCAATACCGTATTTATCAACCAAGCCATCAAATTCACTAAATACCTCATCCAACATATGAACCAATTCACTTGCATCCATTTTGTTGGAATATTGAGTAAAGCCAACAATGTCAGCAAACAAGATGGTAATATTATCAAAACTATCTGCCACAGATTGGTTGCTTTGCCGTAATTGGTCTGCTATCGTTTCGGGAAAAATACTTAGTAATAAATGATCAGATTTCTCTCGCTCATTTGCCAACAGATCTTTGTATTGCGCGTTTTCACTAAAAAAGAAATAAGCAAAATACAGTGAAATAAACATCCCATCTAATGCAACAATGGTATTGAAAATACGAAAAGTATCCTTGGGTACATTGAATAAAGGTCCATGAGTAAAAGTCCATATCGTAACGAACATAAACATGATTAATATGGCCGCTAAATACTTCAGAAAAAGCTTCCCTTCCTTTCTGGAAAACAATAGAATAGTAGCGATGGGTACAAATACCATATGTAACGATACGCTTGTATCAATGCCATAATAGATAACTGGAACACCTGTAATTAAGGCACCCAAAACCAACAAGGTCAAACGACCGAAATTGAATGGTACTTTAAAACAGGTCAAGCCTATCAACAAAGCCAGATAACCCGCGAAAATGATAATGTCTAACCAAAACATTTCAGGCATTTTCAATATGGAAAAACCAATGGCCCAGGCTCCCATAACAATAACCATCATTAGATTAAGAATGATTAAAATAGACATACTCTGCTTTCGATCTTCATCAAAATCGGAATATTTTTCTTCGATGATCTTGCTGATGTAAGAGATGGTTCTCATGATTTTTTGATTTTTTGAACAAAGAGGTATTAGATCATCCTTGGGAATTAGTAATTAGCCTACGAAAAACAATTCCCCAACATGCTCTTAGGAGTGCAGTTGAAAAAGAAGTTTGATTCTTCTCTTTATCAAATATATGATATAGCTATATTAATTATTCGGACTAATAGGACATTCGAGTTGTTACACGGGAGGATGTCCGAATTTTCGCCCCTGTTTGTAGAGTTGGGCGGTTATATTGACTTTTAGGAGGTGGGCTTTTCTTTGGGAGAAAGGTCTATGGGTTGGGATTTTTATGTTTTTGGAAGTGTTCAGAAACACAAAAAACCCTTCATTTCTGCAACAGGGTTCTTGTCAATAAAAGTATGCGATTGTTTCTTAC
>CAZDTI010000085.1:0-23783 GCA_964508085.1 uncultured Saprospiraceae bacterium
AACCGCCTCTCCACTTTCCCAACCTGGAACCAATAGGGGACTTACCTCAGGATAAATATCCAACTGACGATACAATAGAATTTTCTTAGAAGGCAATGATTTATTCCGAGTCCACCAGACATTATGGACGCCCTCCATGGCATCGTGTGTATCTTGTTGGGAGCTCACTGCGTCGAGTGATTCTAATGTTTCATAAATCAATTGAGTCATAGCTTCTTCATAAGGAAGTTCACTTTTTAGTGCCGCTATGCCGAGGTGGACACCAAGCAAATTAGAATAAGCATCTTCTACAGAAAAAGCAGAAAAACGCTCTGGCAGCATAGGAATATATGAAGCGCCAAACCAAGTCGCTATTTCATGCCATACGGATAAATCATAAGCTACTTTCCCTGCTAGTAACATGATGTTTTCTTCTTTCATATCTTTAGGGACCATCACCGTAAGTGTCTTGTTGCCACCTTCGTACCCCAGTTTTTGTACAATGACTCCATTCTCTTTGTTTTCCATGATGTGTGAAAAAAGATAAGCCGTCCAATCAGCTTGATCGCGTAAGTGTCCCATATCGATAAAACCACCTCGGCGAGTGTAGATGATGCCATTGCCTTCCAAGTCACTACCAAGATATTGGTGAGGTCCAAGTTCTGCTACACTACTAATGTCTGAAATGGTTACGCCCGGAAGTCCCATAACACCTACTTCCGAACCAAAGGAACAGCAAGTTCGGATAATTCTTGGAGGGGGATTCTTTATCGCCTTTTCCGAAAGGACAGGTTGCTTTGCCTCCGAAAAGGAAGCGAAGAGCAGACAAAAAGCAAACAATAAATG
This sequence comes from uncultured Saprospiraceae bacterium, assembly GCA_964508085.1. Lineage (GTDB taxonomy): Bacteria > Bacteroidota > Bacteroidia > Chitinophagales > Saprospiraceae > CALGLS01. The sequence continues at coordinate 826 of CAZDTI010000085.1, forward strand.
CCTCATATGTTTTTGGTTTTAACGGTTACTAATCGGCTTTGGAATCTTACTAACGTAATAAAGACGAAATTCTATTGCATAGGTTGTAAGTTTGATAAACATTTATAGAAATAGTGTGTTTTTATTAGCAAGTAATTCGTACGAAATCTTCTAAGAATTATCTTCGTCGAATCACAATTTTATTTTTTATCAAAAAAACAAACATGAAGCATCTAAAAGTGGGCGATAAAGCTCCAAATTTTAGCGAACTTAACGAAGCGGGAGAGAAAATTTCCCTAAAAGACTACAAAGGGAAAAAGCTCATACTCTTTTTCTACCCAAAAGACAATACGCCAACCTGTACGGTGGAAGCTTGCAATCTTCGGGATAATTATTCCATGCTCCAAAAGAAAGGCTACGAATTGCTAGGCGTAAGTCCCGATAGCTCTAAAAAGCATGAAAACTTCATCAAAAAATTCGACCTCCCTTTTCCATTATTGGCCGATACTGAACGTAACGTATTAAATGCTTACGGGGTTTGGGGGCCGAAGAAATTTATGGGAAGAGAATTCGATGGTGTGCACCGTACCACTTTTGTGATTGATGAAAAAGGGAAGATTGAGCAGGTGATTGAGAAGGTGAAATCGAAGGAGCATGCGGCGCAGATATTGGCGGGGGAGTAGATTTGGAGAAAGCTGTTTAACCGATGTTTGAAATATTAAAAGACCCGGAAGGTGGTATTCGTTACCACCTGTCGGGCCTTTTATTTATGAGGTATTGGCTCATGGGTTTCTAAACAAATTATCCAAAGTTAAAAGGTCCTCGATTAAACCAATGCTAAGGACAAGTCGTAACCGGATTCCCACAAAGCCATTCCGCTTGAATCCATCCACTGAGCCCATTGTGCTCTATTTTTACCCAATCCTTATATTTATCTTTTATTTGTACTCCAGTTTCTTGGTCAATAGTTCCGACTATAATTCCATCTTCTGGAGCATCTAGGAGTTCTACTTTTCTTCTTGTTGAAATGCCAATGACAGTGTTGTGAATCCATCCTGAACCTCCAGGAATTGCGATGTTGTTACCTTCAACTCCTATTGCTTTTACAACCTTAAACCATCCATTTTTTTCTTCTGTAATCCTTAAAGTGAAATAATCACTTTGCTCATCAAGCTTAGTAATTATTTTTCCGTTTGGTTCTTGTCTTATATTTGTTGCCGTTTTGTCAGGATCATCTAAGTAAACATCTAATGATGGAATTGTCCCGTCCTTTGTATATTCCTCACCGTTAAATTTCAGGACTGATTTTCCTAAGGCAATTTTCATTTCAGAATTACAATCACCATTGCGATCTACATAGCTATGGGTGTACGTTGTTTCTTCTTTCACTAAAATGTCGTAACAACCATTCGTCTTATTAGCAGACATGATGAATATATTTTTCAACTCTGTAAATTCCCCCGCACAATCGGTATCCCATTCACCATGGGAGTCCAATACGTCACAACTGTTTAAAATTTTTTTTAGTTTATTGTTTGATTTTATAAATAAAGAGATGGTTGTATTTTCATAAGGATTGGCTCGAGCGCTACCGTAATAATGAGCTTTTATTCCAAATGCTCGATCATTATCTGAAGTAATATAAGGTGCCGTATCTATACTTATTTTTGACAATACGATTGCGTCCGAAGTCCAATAAGAAGGCTCAATATATTTATTGATTATTTTACCGGTTTTGTTATTTACGATTGCTATGTAGATTTCTAACTCAGAATGACCTTCATCCTCTTCTGCAATTCTTGGGATTACAACAATAGTTTCATTGCTATTATTTGGTCGAACTTTAGAAACAATTAAGTCATAATTAATATAGGCTTTGCCTAACTTAAGTTCATTTATTGCATCATTGATAAAGTCTCCATCTTGAGCAAAAGAATTAAGGCTAATTAATAAAAAGAAAAATATTGTTTCGTATTTCATTTCGGTGTTTGTTTAGTTAAAATACTACCATACTTAAATATTGATAGTTACATAAAATATCTCCTTTTCGTCTATTTGTTTATTTAGATTTTTATCCATGTAGATTATCATATATATAGGTTTGGTTATTCTAGAAATGTTTTGTTCTTGATTTTCAGCATGTACTTTGTCAATGTCAAATTGTAATAACAATACATCTTTATTTATGTTTTTGATATAGTCTAAGCTAGCATGTTCTGTATGGTCATAATACAATACATTGTGACCATCACCATCTATAATGAAAAATGGATTATTTGAACCCATAGCAAAGGCCGTAATGTTTCCGAAAATAGAAGTGTCTTCTTCTCGCTGATTGATTTTAGCTTTCTTAAAGACCTCTTTATCGTAACTGGCCGTAACTTTTACATTAAAGTCATTAGGAAATGTATTGTTGATTAAGCCAGGGAATACAATTGAGAAAGATGATTTCTTTAGCTTAACGCTTTGATGGGTATCTGTGATTTGATGTTTATCATTTTTCTGAACAAAGGTGATAGGAGGTAAGCTATTATCTAGCAAAGGGAAGTTGTTTACGGGCGCTGGGAAAATTTGCGTCAAAAACGTTGTATCCTTTACATCGTGATACACTTCCGTCATCTCCAATGTCTTAGTTAGTTTGTTATTCAAAAAGCCGTAAGTAATATAGTCTGTTTGGATGTCAAACCGCCTGCTGATAGTTGCGGTTACTGTTTTTTTTATCTGTGTTGATTTTCAAGTATTGCACATCGTCTAACTCCGCGATATGTTGATATTTGCCTGTTTCTGAATTGAACAGGTAATAGGTGTGTGACGCAATATCCTGCATTTCATGACTGTACCATATTTGTAAATCATCGAAACCATCGCTGTTTAAATCTTTTAAATAGATCGTGTGATTCCCATTATCTAGATAGGTGAATTTATCGGTGCTGTTCTGCTCGAATTCAAAGGTTTTTAATAGCTCATTATTATCTAACCTAAATTGTGATAATTCAGAAATAAACGGTTTGTTATTTACGGACTGTATTGTTGTTTTTAAGTAATAATTCAGTCTATCGCCTTCTTCAATGTTTTGGTCGTGATTGTAATACCAAACTTCTCCTTTTTGTATGCCGTTTTCATATCTTCCTTTTTCTAACAATACTCCTGGGTTTTTATAAATAAAATAATCCCCGTGCAGTATATCATTTTTATAACCAAAAATAAATTGCTCATCCTTCGATTCGTCACTGAAATATTGAATGGTTATGCCGTTTGACTTCCCATGTTTATAGGTTTGCAAACTGTTGCAATCGTAAAGAATACCGGTATCTGCTTCTCCTTTTTCATTTTTAAAACTAAGCTCTCCTAATAGTTTATTGTCTTTATTAAATGTAATTTCTCTGAATAAAATTCCATTTTCATAATATTCTATTTTATTAAACCAACAAGCTTCTAATGAAAAAGTACCTGTAAATGGTTTTTCATCTTTAAAAAAACCTTCGGCAATTTGTTCTCCATCTGTATTGTAATATTGGGTCTGCTCAATAACTCCATTGACGTAGGTGTTTATTTTTTTTATTGAATTCATTTCGTCTTTACCATCCTTTTCTGTTTCGTAAAAAATAACCTCCTTTCCTTCCCACTTTTCTGATTCTTTATTGTATTTTAAACGACCAATTATGTCCTCTTCTTTATTGAAAAAAAGAGTGAATGAAAATTCATCATCATAACCCACATTGTTGGTATGTTGACTTGCAATTATGGATGTATTTGTATAATAATATTGGTAAGTTTCTGTACTCGGACTTTGAACACTTACAGCTTGAGCAGTCGCCCTATCACCTTGAGCATTCGCAGCGTTAGTTACTAGATGATCATCATAATAATATAAATCTTTTTCATCCCAGCCTTCTTCATCAGAACCAATTGCACCTTCTACCGTTACGAATCCATCAACTTGCTTACCATTGTTATAACGTATTTTGCTTTCCACTTTACCTGTTTTAAAATACCAAGTAACATCACCGTGGAAAACCGTCCCTAAACTATCTTTCGTTTGCCCAATAAATTGTTTTTCGCCACTGATGTAAAAGTCTCTTATATGCCAAATACCATTTTCTTTTTTTGGAGAAAGTCTATAGTACGAAGCATTTTCCTTGGTGGTCTCTTTCCAGTCGGCATCGTAATAAGTTTTGGATACACTGTTGTTTAAGCAAGAGACCAGAATGGTACTTGCCATCAAAGGAAATATAAATAATAGGATTCTATTTTTACTTATCATTAGCTTAGGCGTTATTTCAATAAAGGAATACGCATTAATCCTTCCAAAAACTATTGCCCATTAGCTTGGATTACATTAATTGTTTTTAGATCTGAATTGTGACAACTCGAATCGGTTACTCTTTGATTAAGATTTCAAGTTTATTTCCTATGCTCAAGTAATAAAATCCGGATTCAAATTCAGATATATCTATGGTGTTTCTTTCTTCATTTATTGCAATACGTTTAACAATTTTTCCAAGCTGATTATAAACAACGAGCGCTTGTTTTTCTTTGGAAATAATAGTTAGTTCCTCGTTTGCAGGATTCGGGAATATTATTATTTCATTAGCTTTGAATCGAGCTGCCGCAATATTGCTGTACTCATATTTACCGTCAAAATCTACCTGCTTTACTCGGTAATAGTTCTTGCCAATAGAAGGATCTTCATCAAAATATTTATAGTAGCTTTCTAAAGACGAGCTCCCATCACCTTCTATTATTCCAATAGGATAATAGTTCCTGCCATCTTGACTATGCTCAATTTCGAAGTGGGAATTGTTGACTTGTACGGAAGTCGCAAAACGAATCTCTATCTTGTTTTCTTTGGTTATCGCAACTACAGGGTTTAACCATTCAACAGGTAAGCTCTGACAGGCAGTTATAATCGCTAGATTACCAGCACAATTGGAAGCATTATTCATAATGTCTGTAGTCAACGTATTTATGTCAAATGCTTGGCAGATTGAAGTAACTTCACATTCATTTAGCAGTGGATTGTCAAGTATAATTATGTCATCTATTGAAGGATTTGCTGAGACGATTGTGGCCGGATCAATATTTTCGAGCCCCGATAAACTCGTAAGTAAATCATTAAGATTAATGGTTAAAGCTCCATCAATTGAAGTTAAATTGCTTAGACTTGTTAGGTCGGTTAGTAAGTCATTATCGGTGATACTTAAGTTTCCTCCAATGGAAGAAAGGTTTTCTAATCCAACTAAACTAGCCATGTTATTTCCTTGAATAGTAAGGTTGCCACCAACAGTAGTTAAGTTAGATAAGCTGCTAATATCCGTCAATGCGGTGTTGCTTAATAGAAGCAAGCCATTCCCTCCATTCCCCTCATTAACGGTGCTTAGTGATTGGAGCCCATTAAGAGACGAAAGAGATTGGTTATTCCTAATCAATAAAAATCCTCCTACAGCAGTAAGCGGTGATAATGGATTGAGGTCTGTAATATTGTCAAGCCCATCATTATTGTCAAGTATTATTAAGACCCCTAAGAAGTCCGCACAATAGTTTGTAATGAAATTGTTGACGTCAGTTTGAGTGGTCAGCGCCACTGAGGTTCCCGAACCACATTGTGCCTTAAGATCTCCTTCAAAAAAAGAATTCGTTAATAGCAATACTGCAATTACAAGTTTCTTTATAGTCGATTTTCTTTTCATTTTTTTAATTATTAGTTTACAATGTGCGGATCTTCTTTCTGCTTATATTGCCGCTTTTTTCACCACTTCCTCCAATTCTTCAAATGCTTTTTGCTGAGGAGCCGCAAGCAATAATTCTTTTATTTTTCCAGTAATTATTTCTAGTATATTTCGGTATCTTTTTTGGCTTTTTCCAAAATAGGCATTCATGACTGAGTTGGGAATAATGTGATTGACTTTTACGGAACCTCCTTCTGTAAAAAACAATTTGATTGCATGCATTGCGCTTTTTTTAATAATAATGCATTGCGCCATTTGGCCATTGGTATCTGTTCTAACTTCCCATTTGTCATAGTCTTTAGAACACTCAAAAGAGGATTCTTTTTTTAGAAATTCATAAAGTGTATTCAATGAGTTATACTCTTTTTTAAGTTTAATTATTTTTTCCATTTGTAAAAAGTATTAGATTTTAATGCTAAAAATTATTGTTAGTATTCAGCGTCAAAGTCATCGGACGCGAACAAAAGGTTTTGGCCTTTGTGGACATCCGACGACGAAGGGGGGACATACTGATTCTTATTGTTTGATCAAACGTTTTCTAAATCGTAAATCTTTACCCACCAACTCCATAAAATACAGGCCAGTGGACAGTTCACTTAAATTTATTGAAGTGTTTGAGTCTGAAGAAAGCGGACTGTGATACACAAGTCCTCCAGTCGTATTGTAAATCAATACTTCGGTTAAAGTAGATTGCTCTAATAAATTTCCAGAAAGAATAATTCGTACATTTTCATGAAATGGATTTGGTCCAATTTCTATTTCCTTAGAATCATCAACGGACAGAACCGCACTTGTGACCCCAACATCAACGCTAGCTAAAGTGCTACAACCATTGGCATCTGTAATCGTTACGGTGTATGTTCCATTGGCTAAACCAGTGGCAGTTGACGTCGTTTGCACAGGGTTCGTATTCCAGGCTAAAGTAAAAGGGGGAATGCCTCCTGATAGGTTAATCATTGCCATTCCATCAGCATTACTTCCCGTTGGATCTACAACGTTGAAAGTGAAATTGATTTCCGGATTTTCAGTTAAAGTAAAATTCAAAACCTCAGTATCGCCGATGGAATTTGTTACGGTCACCTGATGGTTGCCCGTAGCAGCTAAGTTGTTTGGAGTTCCTCCCTGTACCGCTGCATTATTCCATTGGTAGGTGAATGGAGCATAGTTATCACCAGCAACTTCAGCAAAACCAAAGTCTTCTCCGAAACAAAGTAATGTAGCTGTTATGTTGGCAGAAAAAGGAAGGTGATATTCCATGGCACCAAGATCTACGGTTCCATCCACAATCCGTGAAATATAACCCGTATGATCACTACCCATCTGAACAGATGTATTATTTCCTACATTGACCATTGGAGAGTTAGCAGATAAATTGAAATCAAATACCGTTTCGTCCATAAATAGCGGATCTACGTTATATAAGTTCCCCCCTAAATCCATTGCATTACTGTTGCCTTGACTTGTAAAGTCAGCCCAATCATTATATTCAATAGCCGTATTACTTATTTCGTAAATGCCTCCGGTGTTATATAATGGAGTACTGCCATTGTTATGAAAAATGCAGTTTTGCATCTTTACATTTTCTCCTCCGTTATTATAGTTCCAGATTACAGAGGCTTGAGTTGACGCAGTATTTTTGTAAAAAGTACAGTTTCTGAAAGTAGAACCCATATTTATTACTTCGAAAATTGCGCCTCCGTTTGTTGCTCGATTCTCACTAAAAATGCAGTTTTCAAATGTTGGATGTGCGTCACCATCATGGTTTACAGCTCCTGCTCGGTTACCTGAAGAATTTTGATGGAATAGGACGTTAATGTAATCTGCATTCGTAGTTCCGTTGCCAGATGCCCAAACTACGCCACCTTTACCCCCACATCTATTATTTATTGCAGAAGAATTCTCCAGGCTAAAATTTAGTACTTCATCTGCAGATGCGCCAACCCTGATTGCTCCTCCGCCAGAAGAAGCAACGTTATTTTTTAGTGTGCAATTTTTGACCAACACGGTCAATTCAACATCCGGAGTAAAAATCATACCTCCTCCAGAGCTAGTAGCCATATTTGCCCCTGAGATCGTAAATCCATCTACGATTATTGATCCCGTAGCATCTACAGCAGTTATAATTCGTTTTGCATTATCGGCATTGTTACTAAAACTAAGACTCAGTGGGTCGGTGCTAACCACAAGGTTGTCATCAGCATTATAATCACCACTTAAGGTTGTAAGGTTTCCTTCGATGTCCCTTTCGGATAAATCTGTTTCTATTCCAGAGAAACCGCCATATAGTTCAATACTTTGCGTAAGCGTAAATGTAGAGTCTATATTTCCATCAGGTGAAGGAAGATAGGTTCCTGCCGCCACCCAAACTTCAGCTTCTAATGGCGCATTTTGAATGGCATCCTGAAGGTCAGTATATGCATTGTCCCAGGAAGATCCATCATTAGATCCGTTGGCATCGCGATCTACAAAGATCTGTGCATTTAGTAGTAAAGGAAAAAGGAAAAAAATTAAGTAGAAGTACTTCATATTATATTATTTTGATTGATTTAATTCACGTTTATAGGAACATGATTACATCTATCTATGAAGCAAAAACTATGGCAGTAGAGCGGAAATAAGAAGAGAATCTATTTCCGTTGCTTTTGAGTAAATAAGCGTGATGAGAAGGGGAAAATTTGGGGTAAGGGGTCGAAAATACGTTTCCGACTAAGGTGGCTGTTCTTTGATTAAACTATTCAGCCCACCATTTCAATGATGGGCCAATAGCGAAAATCACTTATTGGAAATCGTTTGAACGATTCGTAGTAATTTTGTTGGTTTATTAGATAGCATATGAAAAAACGTTTAGGGATGAAATCGTTTCGAATTTTTCTATTTTTCAATAATTAACTTTCGATAGGTTGGATTTTTTTCCTTTCCAATCTTGACAAAGTAAATTCCTGAGGTTATTTCCGAAAAATTAAAACTCAAGCTATTATTTCCAGTAGCGATTTGGCGAATTTGATTGATGACTAATTTTCCAGTTATATCAAAAACAGAAATTAAGATATCTTCTTCACTTTGAGCAAAATAATCCAAACTAATTAACCCCGACTTACTGGGATTCGGATAGAATTTTCCAACCTTGTCATTTGCTTCTTTGAAGTCTATGCTAATAACTTTACTATATTCAAATTGTCCATCAAAGTCGATTTGTTTTAAGCGATAGTAAGAAACTCCTCTGTGCGGATTTTCGAGAGTGAAAGAATAATTTTGTAATTCCGAAGTCGTTCCTTTTCCTTTTTGCTCTCCAATTTTTTCAAATTTCTGACCATCTTGACTCACTTCAATCTGGAATTTTTCATTATTTAATTCCGAAGCAGTCGTCCATTTTAAATTCAATAAATCTTTTTCTTGTATTGCTGAAAAAGAAACCAATTCCACGGGCAATGAAGATAAGGCCCAGTTAATATTGTCAATTCCAAGTTGTCCGAGATCGCTTGCTGTAATGACAATTTTGTCAACATCGTCAAAGTTGGAGTTGGGGGTGAAAATACTATTCAAGCCCGGAACGGTAAATGCCTGTGTTCCTGTAGATGCGTTGTCTTTAAAGCCTTCTATGGTCAATGAATATTCAAATGAAAAACAACTGAAAACATTATCGAAGCTTATTGTTCCAAGCTCAATTTGATTGCCACTTGTGGTTGCTATCGTCCATGTGGTCTGGGGGAAATTTCCGGAATAGATATGACTCATTCCTGCACTGCCACAACTGTTTTCTATTGTTCGGTAAATGTGATTCGTTGCCACTCCTCCTGAGAGGGTAAAAGAAAACGTTTCACCATTATTTGTAATATTGTAAGGGTTTGAAAGCGCTTGGCCGGGAGTATGCCCCTGGTCATCAAAGGTAATGACTTGGCCAGAAATACATTGAATGCACAGAAAGATAAGGAGGGGAAGTAAGTAAATTCTTTTCATTTGGCGAATTTTAAAAACGTATAAAATAATAGAAGCTACCCTTCTGTTTTTTAACCGAAGGATGATGGAGGCATCTGATTTGAAAATTTAAAAATATGTGATAACGGTAATAAATAAAGAGAGAATTTATTTCCGATGTATTTGAGTAAATAAGCGTGATAAGAAAGGCAGTAGTTTGTCTTGGTTGGGCAAGCTGTTGTTTAGTTTATGGATAGGTGTGGAGCAATTTCAATCAATTATTTTTAATGTTTTAAAAATCTAGTTAAAAAAGAATCCTTTTTCCTGGAAGACACTGGGATCTTTTTTCCATTCTTTAAATGGATTATACCAGATTTGTCGTATTTGTCTATGAATTTTAAATTTACCATAAATGATTGATGGGGGCGCGTAAAATTAGCTTCAGAAAGCCGCGGTTCAAATTCCTTTAGTGTTTTAGAGGCGATGTGTTTTTCACCATTACTACAGTAAAAAGAAGTATAACCTTTATCTGATTCACAAAACATTAATTCGTTTAAATCTATTACTTGAAAACTATCCTGAAGAGATAGGATTAGTTTATTGTCCTCATTGTTCCATATTTGTTTTGCCTTTTTTATTCGTTGTTTTTGATCAGTAACAGACAAGTCGGAAACTTTTTGTAACGCCACTTTAAGCTCTTCCAGATCTACCGGTTTTAAAAGATAATCTACAGCGCCAATCTTTAAAGCTTGTAAAGCGTACTCTTCATAAGCGGTGATAAAGATGACTTTGAAATTTAGGTTTTCTGTTTGCGTCAAAAAATCGAAAGCAGTTCCATCAGTAAGGTTAATATCCAGGAAAATTAATTCTGGTTTACAAGCATTTGCAACCACAACGGATTCCTTTACAGACTCGCATTCACCTATTATTTGTATTTCTGTATCGACTAACTGTAATAAATTAAGTAGGCCTTTTCTAATATATGCTTTGTCTTCTACGATTAATGTTTTCATTATACGGCTTGTGTTTTGTAAGGAATGACTAAAGTGACAAGTGTTCCTTGCTCCTGATATTTTTGCCGGTCTTCGATGTTAACAGCGCCTCTGATTTTAAAATCTTTCGATAATATTTTCAAGCGTTCAGAAGTGATGGTTGTAGCTAAGGATTTTTTACTTTCGTTTTCAATTTCTTTTTGAGCATCAACACCAATGCCATTATCGGTAATTGTGCAAATTAGTTCATTATTAGAGTAATTTATTTGGACATCGATTTTTTTATTTTCTTTTTTATCTTTAAAACCATGTTCTATTGCGTTTTCAACAAAGGGCTGGATCAGCATTGGAGGTATTTTAAATGAAGACTTATCTATGTTGTCGTCTACTGAAATTGTATATTGATATGATTGATTGACTTCTAAGTTTTGAAGTTCTAAGTAGTTCTCTATTGCTGTTAGTTCTTGAGAGAGTGGTACTGTTTTGTCTCTTGAGTTTTCTAAAGTAATACGGAGTAGTTTTGAAAATTTAGAGAGGTATGAAATTGCTTTGTGGTCTTCTTTGTTTAAAATCATCCCTTGCAAGACTGAGAGAGAATTAAAAATAAAATGTGGCGTCATTTGCGAGCGTAAGAGTTTTTGTTCTATGGCTATGTTCTGAGTTTTTGACTTTTCATTTCGCAACTTTAAAAAGAAAATAATTGTTCCTAAAATTAAAGTCATTACTAAAAAAGCAATGACACCTAATAATAAATTGCGTTGTGATTTTGCTAAATCTTGAGAAGTTGTGTTTACCGTTTCTGTTAATTTTAATTCCCGGTTACTAGCAGCATCTAACTCTTGTTTGTATTTATAATCATATTCTAGTTCAGTTGTTTTTCTAATCTTTTCCTCATTTAAAAGACTATCACTATAGAATTTATGATCTTTAAATCTTGCTAAAGCTTCCTTGTGATTATTTTTTTCCTCATAGAGCTTAGATAAAAAAAGATTAGCTTCTCCTTGCGTTCTAATTAGTGATAATTCATCTGCGATTTCTTTTCCTTTTAGGGTATGCTCTAGCGCCTTTTTTTTGTTTCCTAAATTGTAATAGATAACTCCTAGCTGAGTATATGATTCAGAAATTCCACGTTTACTACCCAAAGCCAGACTTACCTCCAGCCCCTTTTTAAAACTCTTTAAAGCAAGATTATATTCTTCTTTATCGATGTGCAATCCTCCGATGTTGCTATAACAATTGTATAGCCCTTCTTTACTACCTATTTTATCACATATTTCTAAACCTTCATTGTAGTATTCAAGCGCTTTATCATACTCTTTTTTAGATCTATAAACATATCCCAAACCTATAATGGCCTTTGATACATATAGATCATTATCTATCTCTTTAGACACTTCAAGTGACTCCAGTAGAAAAGGCAATGCTTTGTCGACTTCGTCAATGCTTGAATAAACAAGGCTTATGTTTAGCAAAATCGCCGCACCAAAAATCTTGTCACCTTGTTCTCTGTAGCCCGTTAAACATCTTTGAAAATACCCCAAAGCTTCTGAATGCCTGCTTTGTTGCGTATAAATAAGTGCAAGATTACCTAGCGCCTTTAAGACTTTTGATTTTTCGTTTAAACTATCATATATGGCAATGGATTCTTTAAGCATAGCCTCACCTTTGTCAAATTCTCCCTGTGTATTAAGTACAGCTCCCATAGACGACTTAATACCTGCTACACTTGATTGATCGTTTTCCTCTTTTTCAATTTGTAAAGCCTTATCGTAAAACAAAAAAGATTTTTCATAATCCTCTTGAAATCGGCCTATGGTTCCGATAATGTTATAGCATTTTGAAATCCCATGGGTATTATCCATTTTTTTATATAAGTTCAAGGATTGATCAATGCAAGTCGTTGCATCTTCTAAATCTCTTTTCACCAAATGGAAAAGACCTTTTAAATACCAACTTCTCGCTTTTCCTTTATCAAAGCTTATTTCTATTGCCAAAGTGTTCGCTTCATTGGCATATTTTTTCAATTGCTCTTGATCAAGCCCATAATTTTTATACGCAATAGCATTTAGTAAATTAACTCTAGTCGTATCTTTTTGTAGATGATTAGATAATTCGTTTTTTAAACTATCTATTATCGTGTTTTGTGCTTGCAAGCTTATTGCAAATAATAAAAAGCAAAAAATGGAAAGCGTGTATTTGTTCATAGGTTTTTATGCTAGAAGCATTTCTGGTGATTTGTTTAAAGAGCTGTATCTGTTTTATAAGGAATCACTAAGGTGACAAGCGTTCCTTGCTCCTCGTATTTTTGTCGATCTTCAATCTGAACAGAACCTTTGATTTTAAAATCTTTTGATAATATTTTCAAACGTTCAGAAGTAATAGTTGTAGCCAATGATTTTTTATCTTCATTTTCATTTTCATTTTCTTTTTGAGCATCAATGCCAATGCCATTATCTGTAATGGTGCAAATTAATTCATTATTAGAATAATTAATTTGAACAGCGATTTTTTTATTCTCTTTTCGATCTTTAAAACCATGTTCTATCGCATTTTCAATAAAAGGTTGGATAAGCATTGGGGGGATTTCAAATAAAGACTTATCTATTTCATCATCTACCAAAATCGTATATTGATAAGATGGATTAATCTCTAAGTTCTGAAGTTCTAAATAGTTTTTTATTGCTGTTAATTCTTGAGACAAGGGTACCATTTTATCTCTTGAGTTTTCTAAAGTAATACGCAGTAATTTAGAAAACTTAGACAAATATGAATTCGCTTTTTTATTTTCTTGATTTAAAATCATTCCTTGCAAAACAGAGAGCGAATTAAAAATAAAATGAGGTGTCATCTGCGAACGTAAGAGTTTTTGTTCTATTTCTATATTTTTAGTTTTTGATTTTTCATTTCGCAACTTTAAAAAGAAAATAACAGCTCCTAGAATTAAAGCCATTATTAAAAAAGCAATGAGTCCTAATAATAACTTGTGTTGAGATTTTTCTAAGTTTTGAGAAGTGGCATTTACTGTTTCAGTCAATTTTAATTCTCTATCCGCTGCTTCGTCTAATTCCCTTTTGTATTTATAATCGTACTCTAATTGAGTGATTTTTTCAATATTTTCTTTATTGAAAAGACTATCGTTTAATAGTTTGAATTCTTTATGACTTTCGTAAGCTTTCTTGAATTCCCCTTTTTTTTCGTAAATCTCGTGTAATAGTTCACTGACATTACGCTTAGCATGCAATAAGTCTATAGACTCTGCATATTTCTGACTTTCCAAAGTATTTTTAAGTGCTTTATTGTATTTTTTCTGCTTAAAATAGGTTTGCCCCATCCCCATATAAGCATCCGAAGAGACAATAGGAAGTTTAACTGCTTTGGCAATATCTTTTGCTTCAACGAAATATGCTAAGGCTTCAGAATAGTTTTTGAGTGCTAAATTTGATTGCCCTAGATTGTTTAAAGCAAAAGCTATGTTTTCTTGATCATTTGCTTTTCTACTAATTTCAATACTTTCTTTAAGGGCTGAAATGGCCATCTCATATTTTTCCTGGTCAAGGAAAATGGCTGCAAGTGCGCCTTTCACACGAGCAATAGCCCTATTGTCATTGAATGCCTTACTAATTGCTAAAGATTGCTCAAAGTATGCTATTGCCTTTTCATGATTTTTTTGCTTATGATAAATATATGCAATATTATAAAGAGATACGGAAATAGATATGGAGTCGCCAATCTCTTCTGATTTAAATATCGATTTATTGTTATGTTCTCGAGCAAGCTGATATTTTCCCTGTTCACCATATATAGTCGCCATAATATTATGGCAATTTGCAATTACACGTTCATCTCCCTTTTCTGCAGAACTATTAATTGCTTCTTCCAAGTATTGTATAGCTTCAGGATACTTTCCCATAATGGAATAAATATTAGCAATATTTGCTAGATTGGTTGCTATGTTTTCGGTAATTCCTAATTCTTTATTTATTTCAATGGCCTCCTTCATATAGTCAATCGACTGACCATAGTTGCCCTGGTAAAAATTGATAGCACCAGTAACTTGTAAGCAATTAGATATACCATCTCTATCCTTAAGCGTAGTATATAAACCTTTGGCTTTATTGAGTTGTATGATTGCTTGTTCAAAATTTGATTGGTTCATCTCTGCAACACCTCTTAAATAGATCGCTTTTACTTTTCCTCTGGGAAAGTCAATGTCTTCAGCCAGCGCCTCAGACTCATTAACAAACTCCAGCATTTTTGTAACGTCCTTCCTGCGAAATTCATAGGCCAAGAGATTTAATAAATTTACTCGGGTACTATCTTTTTCTAAATGATTTTGCAGTTCATTTTTTAAGCTGTCTATGGTCTCATTTTGCGCTTGCAAGCTTACTGCAAAAAATAAAAAACAAAAAATGGGAAGGATATATTTATTCATAAGATCTAAAGAACTGTGTATTGTAGAGGGAGGAAAGCGCTAAAA
Source organism: uncultured Saprospiraceae bacterium (assembly GCA_964508085.1). GTDB lineage: Bacteria > Bacteroidota > Bacteroidia > Chitinophagales > Saprospiraceae > CALGLS01. The sequence continues at coordinate 15,918 of CAZDTI010000085.1, forward strand.
AGAACAACTGTAAACCGGAAAGTTATTATTTGCGGAGTTTTAAGAGCTATCAAAGTAATAAGCGTTACTTAATTATTGTATTTTTGAGGACTTTCAATACATATCCGATCTGGATATTACAACACTGTGGCCGTTTGTTGAAAGAAAACTGAGGTCTGTTCATTTTCTAAGTAGACTATATAAAATTTACTGAAAGTAAATTACTATGTGACTTTTGACTTAGAAGGCTCTGTGCTCTTATGTGCCTATATGGTGAAAATTCGCAGAATGAAGGAGACTAGCGTCTTACTAGATTTAGTTTACGGGTATTCTACGAAAGGAGCAAAAAAGTTTACAGCTAAAAATGTTTTATTCCACCAAAAAGAAGTTTTCGTTTTCGTTAAAAGTTTAAGTTAATCCCTCTAACTCATAAACTCCCAAGCCGACCGATATCCTCCAACCTCTTCGGTATACGAAATAAACTCCCCATAAAATTTATCATTTCCAATCGTCGCACTATCCCCAATTATAACAAGCTGTTTACGTGCCCGAGTCATTGCCACGTTCATCCGTCGATAATCTGATAAAAACCCAATTTCACTTTTCTCATTCGACCGAACCAGAGAAATATAAATCACATCCCGTTCCTGACCCTGGAAAGCATCAATGGTATTAATGTCCACATGTTTTGCGTAAGCCATTAATTTTTCATCTTGCTCCAATGACTCCTTTATATGCATCACCTGCGCACGATAAGGAGAAATCAATGCGATAGAGGACAGCTCAGAGTCTTGTTCAGCAAGGCTATCAACCAACTGTAAAAAATGTTCACGTAAAATAAAGAACTCCCCTTCATTGTGCCGACTCCCCGTTTCTGGATTTATAGCTTCCGCAAAACCACAACCAGCAGTATCAATAAACTGAACAGGACAATAATCTGGAATCCCCAGCGAGTGCTCTGCCACCGTTACATCCGCTTTCAGTTGATTGTTATAAAATTGTTTATTGGAAAATTGCATAATCATATCGTTCATTCGATATTGCACATCCAGGAAATTAACATCCTTCATGTACCTGATGCTTTTTTCTAACAAACTAATTCCGAATCCGCCCTTTTGCGCTTCAATAGATTTCACAGTAGGAGGCAACTGAAGCGGATCTCCTGCTAAAACCACTCGATACGCCTTACTAATTGGAATCAAACTGGCCGGTTGTAAAGCCTGTGCCGCTTCATCAATAACCACCGTCCTAAAATTAATATCCTTCAACCTGGAATGAGTCGCATTAACTAAAGTGCAAGCAATAACATCAGCATTACTAAGAATCTCAGAAATAATCCGATCCTCTAACATCCGGGCCCAGTCCTCCAACTCCCTTGCCTCTTGATAAGCATCCCTCCGTTGCTCCCGTTCTTTGTTTCCAAAATTCCGTTTGTATTTTTTTGCTTCTCGTCTCGCCTTCGCAGCCTGTATTCTGACCTTCTTAATATTCTTACTCTCTGGGTGACTGGACAGTCGTCCCTCCAAGGTCAAAGAAATCAATTCCTCATCCACCCTCGATATATTTCCAATCCGAACCACATTCAACCCTTTTTCCGAAAGGCGATCCACCAACAAATCAACCGCCGCATTACTAGGTGCAGTAACTAGGACATTCTTTTCCTTTTCACAAATCAATTTAATCGCATGAACCAAGGTCGTTGTTTTACCAGTCCCAGGAGGGCCATGTACCACACTAAGATCTTCAGTAGCGAGTACATTGGCAACAGCCTTAACCTGTGCCTCATTCAAATAAGCATGATGAACTTCCGGAGGAGTAGACCAGCGGGGTGGGAGGTTGCCAAAGAAAATGGATTTGAGTTCAGAAAGTCGCCCTGTTTTTGTTTTTAGCAACAGCTTCAGCACCTTTTCCATTTCCAGATAGGTCCGTTCGTCAAACAAAAGGTCAACTCCCAACTGACCATTCGTTAACCAATCTGGAAAGTCCTTACTGTTGAGAATGATCTTCATTTTTCGTTTATCCACAAAATGAATAACACCACTCTGGCTTCGTTGCGTTGTTTTACTAAATTTGTCATCAGCTAACGAGTACAATTCCACTGGCGCGCCGCTCTTAAAACGGTGTGAACTGTCGGTATCTTTATTCCGCTCTACTATCACGAATGCCCGATCTCCAACGGTATAGCCTTGTTTATTTATGGTAAGAGGATGCCAGGTTAGTCCCTTTTTTCTTTTTTCTGCGAGAGAAAGTGTCAATACATCTTTTCTGTATCGCTCAAAGTCTTCTTGCTTCTCCAGTTTTAAAAGTTGTTGAAGTTTATGAAGTTGTTGATCTATAGATTCTTCCTGCATGCCACCAAAGGTAAATATTTCAACTTCAATTCCCATAAGTACGTAAAGATTCGCGATGGGTGTCTCCAGTTTAATGTATTTCCGCATGCAGAGACTTGTGCTGAGCCTGTCGAAGTAGCGCAGAGGCCGCAGAGCGAATGCGTAAAATTACATTTGCTCTGTGTTCTTTTTGTGACCTCCGTGTGATTATAAAGAGATTGGTGAATACGATGGCTCTGCGTTTTCTGCGGCCTCTGCGTGAGGAATCCGCACTTAGGTATGGTATGCCCCTACAATAGTTAATGGTCAACAGTTAACAGTTAATTAAATTTGCAAAAAATCAACTATTTAATTACCTTTGCAGCCGTTTTTAGGTATGAGGATATAAATAACGTAGCCATAGCGGTAAATCGTTTTATTCCAAATGCCTTATTTCTTAACCATAATATAATATACTTCAATGTTAAATTACGAAGTAACTTTCATCGTAGATCCGGTGCTGTCGGGCGATGAAATCAAAGCGACAGCTCAGACATATGTAGATTCCATCAAAACTGCTGGTGGCGAAATCGTACATTTTGACGAGATGGGCTTACGTCAATTGGCGTACACAATAAGAAAACGCACCTCTGGAATTTATTACTGCATCGAATTCAGCGCTGTAAACGGTGAATTGATTGCTCCCATGGAATTGGCTTTCCGACGTGACGAACGTGTTTTACGTTTCTTAACGGTAAGACTAGACAAGTACGGTGTTAAATACAACGCTGACAAACGTGCTGGTTTAATTGGTAAAACGAAAACCAAAGCTGAAAAAGCTTCATCTGTAGCTAAAGCTGCTAAGGCTAAGCCTAAACCAAAGGCTAAAGCTAAACCAGCTCCAGCCCCAGTTGCAGTCGCTGCTTCCAACGAGGAAGAGTAAATTCTCATTTATTAATCTTTTAAAAAAGAAATAACATGGCATCCAGAGATGATATAAAATTTTTGAGCAATCCTAATATCGGTTCTCAACGTAAAAAATACTGCCGTTTTCGTAAATTCGGTATCAAACACATCGATTATAAAGATCCTGACTTTTTGTTACAATTCATCAACGAGCAAGGAAAAATCTTACCTCGACGTATAACAGGTAACTCCCTTAAGTATCAGCGTAAAATGGCAACAGCCATCAAGAGATCTCGCCACTTGGCTATTCTCCCTTACGTAGCTGATTTGCTTAAGTAAGAAATCTATGTAACTATTCAGATGTTTTAGGTTTTCGGAAACCCGTGAGAAGGCAAAGAGCAGCGCAAGGTTTCTGAAAGCCGATTAAGATTTTATCGAAATTAAACCAGCCTGAATAGCTACGAATCTATTTAATAATATCTAAATCAATCAATAATGGAAATCATATTATTGCAAAATATTGTTAAGGTAGGAGACAAGCACGAAATCGTAACAGTGAAAAACGGTTATGGACGTAACTACCTTATCCCTCAAGGCATGGCCATCATTGCCAATGCTGCCAATCGTAAAAAATTAGACGATCTTAAGAGTGAAGAAGAAGCGAAAGAAGCACAAAAAGTAGGATTCTATCAGGAGCTTGCTGAAAAGATCGGCGATAACGTTCTCAAAATCGGTGCTAAAGCAGGTACCAGCGGAAAAATCTTCGGTAGTATTACCACGATTCAAATCGCTGCTGCATTAAAAGAACAAATGGATATTGAGATTGAAAGAAGAAAAATTACTATTCCTGAAGAAATTAAGGAGCTAGGCCAATACGATGTTTCTGTGGCTTTCCACCCGGAAGTTGTCAAAACAATGAAAATTGACGTAGCACAAGATTAATTCTTCTTTTTTAAAGAGCTTAAAAGCCGATTGTTGTTTAATTACAGCAGTCGGCTTTTGCTTTGTAGGAGGGGCTCTGCCTTTTCGAAAAGGAGAGGCTCTGCAAGCCGGGGGATAAAATGCTAGGTCTTTTCACACAGAAATTAGGAGTAAAGTTGTATGCACCGTAAATGCACCGAGAAATTCGCCTTCACTTTCAAAATAACAGCCCAAATGTAACTTCAACCTACGATTTCCTTGTATTTACTGCGTCACAGAAATTCTAAATTAGAACCTTTATTACTGTGATTCGAGAAGAAGGAGTCGAGGAATGCCTGTCACGATTGGCTAGTTTTCAACCTCAAAAAGAGAGCCGAACCAAAAATTATAATCTGTGAACGGAAATATGCCTTTGTAATGAGTATAGAAAATAAAAACATATTTTTATTTGTTTGATTTGTTTTATTTATATATGTGTTTCATGCTGTTTCACAGCCCTTTGCGAGGAAACTCCTTGATAACTTGAAAACAAAGCCTCAGAACCAATACTTTTATTTTGGACGAAAGCTTGACAATTATGCGGGACCCTCTTATCTTTGTATTGTAATTATTCAGTTACGCAGTTGAAAACTCCTCTTAATCAACTACCAACTTTCCTCCCACAGTTTTATCTCCCGCACGTCTTGTAACATTGTTGTTATTTCGACGAATTATTACCCTCCCATTAATAAGTATTTAATAAGGCTTTTTTGTAATCACATACTACTACACTAGAACACCCCCACTGTTTTACTAGAACTATTTTTATTAGAAACTATTTACTAGAACGCCCCCATTATTTTGCTTAAACCGTTTTCAAATTATCCATGACCACAACAACAGTACTACTAAGTACATCAACCAAAATGGCGGGGCAGAGCAGATAACAAACATTTTACGTACAAACACATTCAATCATGTTTTGCCAATGGGGCAAAACATGTTCAAAAGACAACAATTAAATTTTCATTTAATAAAGAAAAAGGTTAGTTAATAAGTTAGTAAGGTAAACATTTGAATGCTCCGCTTCGGCGGAGCATTTTTTTTGATATTAAATGGTAAGGTTGGTATTAAATAAGGTAAGGAGAAACTATTAAAACATTTTGTGATCGCCTCGCGTCTCATAAAATTATTTTAGTATTGTGCATGGTTGCGGCGATAAAGAAAAGGTAGAATCACTGCTCTAAAAATGACAAAGATGCCCGTTCGTATCCAGCCAATCTTCCTTCTCCTTATAATTCGGCATCGCATCAGAAACCAATTTCCAGAACCTAGCAGAATGATTAAGCTCAATTAAATGAGCCAGTTCATGAATGATGACATAGTCTACCACATCGCTGGGAGCGAATAATAAACGAGTAGATAAATTGAGATTACTTTTAGAAGAGCAGCTTCCCCAATTGGAATGATTATATTTTAAGTTAACACTTCGCACCGGTTGGCGGAAATAAAGATTGTTCAGTTCATTTACGCGACGAATAATATCCGGCGAATAATCCTGCGCCACGACCCGGCTAAGCAAATGTTGAATGCTTTTATGCAAATGACTTTCAGAATCTCCACTACTTAAATAAAGTTGGATAATCCCATTCTTAAGTTTTGCAGAGTGCGTTTTCTTTTCTGTTTTAAAAATGCGGATAGTATATCGCCTTTCTCCTACTACTAGTTCATCCCCATCCCTATAGCCTTTTCCAAAAAAGTGAGTATGTAATTTTGGGTCCGTATTAAAACGCATCCGTACCCAATCTATAAACCAGTTGATCTTTGCTTGCTCATCTGCAGCACTCATTCGATAGGGAAGACGAAGAATAGCAGCCCGTTTTCCAATAGATGCTCGTATATCTTTCCTGGACTCCCTGTAAATTTTAGCAGGAAGAGCTTTACCACTTATGTCCAGAAAAGTTTTTTGAATTGTAGCCATTGAAAATACAAACAAAATTTAGAAAATTCAGAATGAGCAATCAGTCCGTACCGGAACGGGCGGCCTTCAATTCCAACCCCTCTATAACGTTAAGTTAAACGACTTCATATCAAGGAATGAGGTTGATTTCGTTTTCCTCACGTTAGAAGGTATTTGAGGTTGAAGTTGAAGTTGCCTTGAAGTTGTAAAAGACTACCCCTTAAAGTTCTGCATCACCTCCACCAATCTAGCCACACCCTCATAAGGCATCGCATTATATATAGAAGCTCTAAAACCACCAACAGAACGATGTCCTTTTAGCCCTACACATCCTGCTTCAGTAGCAGTCGCCATGAATTTCTCCGTAAGGGAGTCATCTTCCATTACAAAAGTAACATTCATTAAAGAACGATCCTCCTTGGCAACCGTACCTTTAAAATATGGATTTCTATCAATCTCATTATAAAGCAAAGCAGCTTTTTTCTCATTCATTTTCTGAACTTCTTCGAGCCCCCCTTTCTCCTTCAGCCAACGAAGTGTCAACATACACACATATACGGGATAAGCAGGAGGCGTATTAAACATAGACGATTTGGCAATGTGTGTATTATAGTCAAGCATCGTAGGGATAGCTCTGGCTACTTTGCCCAGCATGTCCTTTCTTACAATAACAAGGGTAGTACCAGCAGGACCTAAATTCTTTTGTGCCCCAGCATAAATCACAGCATAACGGCTAGGATCTATTGGCCGACTGAAAATATCAGAAGACATATCACATATGATAGGCTTGTCTGTATTTGGTAATTGTTGTAATTGAGTTCCGTAAATAGTATTATTACTAGTTAGGTGCAAATACTTTGCATCGGCTGGGATAGCATAATCTTTAGGAATATAACTGAAGTTCTTATCCTTAGAAGAAGCTAATATGTTTACTTTCCCAAATAAATTGGCTTCTTTGATAGCCTTAGTAGACCAAGCTCCAGTGTCTAGATAGCAAGCCGTTTCATCTTCATTTAATAAATTCATGGCTGTCATATAGAATTGAGAACTAGCTCCCCCAGTAAGAAAGAGTACTTCAAATTCTTCTCCTAGACCTAGTAGTTCCTTAACCAGGCTTTGTGCTTCGTTCATTACAGCGACAAAATCTTTACCTCTATGAGAAACTTCTAGTATCGAAAGATTACTATTATTGAAATTTAGAACGGCAGCAGCAGCTTGCTCTATAACAGTCTGGGGAAGAATGGCTGGCCCAGCACTAAAGTTGTGTTTTTTTACATTGTTGGCAGTCACAGTATTCATACGTAATTGGATGTTTAGAAGTCTATAAAATGTTAGTATTAAAAAGCTATTTATTAGCGGCCTTCGTTCAGAGTCGCAAAAATAGGTTTTTTTGTAATAAGTTGATGGCAGTTTGAGAGGTAGCGATAGGTATATTTATTTGATAGTAATACAGGATATAATAATGAATGTTCATCTGTAGTACATTAGCAGATCACATTTTTTATGTAGCGTTTGCCCCTTTTTTATGGTTAAACATAGCTTGTATTGAAAAAGATGCATTTTTTTAAAAAAAAATAAAAACACAAAACATTGATAATCAGGTTAATGTAAATAGACTAAGAAAAAAGTTTCCAAAAGAGGCTTTTTTAATTTGGTTGAGCAGATAAAAGTACTACCTTTGCAGTCGCCTTTAGAGAAAAGGGATATTAATTATCCTGTAATAATCTAAAACAGGCGAAAAAAGTTCATTGAAATCTGGAAGGAAAGAGGAAGAGAGAAGAAGAGGAAAAAAATTAATGTAGACGCGATAAT